>JAPPGV010000128.1:43831-131100 GCA_028821235.1 bacterium | reverse complement strand
CCCCCCCCCCCCCGGCCCCCCCCCCCCCCCCCCCCCCCCCCCCCCCCCCCGGCCCGGCTCAAGGAGGTGGTCGAGGAGCACGCCGACCGGACGGACAGCAGGATCGTGCGGGAACGGCTCGATTCGGTGGAGAACAGTACGATTCACCGCCTGCTCGGCTTCTCGCGGGAGAGGGGCCGGTTCGCCCATCACGAGCGGAACCCGCTTCCACACGATCTGGTCGTAGTGGACGAGATGTCGATGGTCTCCCTACCCCTGGCCGCCAAGTTGATGTCGGCCGTCCGGGCAGACGCCTCCCTGGTGCTGGCCGGCGACCCGTACCAGCTGGAATCGATCGAGGCCGGCACGGTCCTCTCGGACATCGTCGGTCCCGCCGGCGACCCATCCGCGGCCGAGGAGAGCGTCGCTCCGGCGTCCATCGCCGGCCGGGTCGTGGTTCTGGAACGGGTCCACCGGTTCGAAGAGCAAGGCTCTATAGCCGACTTCGCCGGGGCGGTGCGGGACGGTGTTCCCGACCGGGCCGTCGTCCTTCTCGACCGGGATCCGGATGCTCTGCATTGGGTAAGGAACCGGTCGGGCGGCTCTTTCCGGGGGTTGGCTGAGCGAGTGTTCGACCATCGAGTCCGGTTGGTGGAGAAGGCTTCGCAACCCGGAAACGAGGAGGCTGCGCTCGCCGAACTCGGTTCCCTAGCGGTGCTCTGTGCCCATCGAGAGGGCCCGGGCAGCGTCGAGCAGTGGCGCCGGGACATCGAGGGGGCCCTGGACGGGCGCTTTCCCGGCCTCAGGTACGGGGGGGAGTGGTACCCGGGACGTCCGCTGATGATCACGGCCAATGACTACAACCTGGGGCTGTACAACGGAGACATAGGCGTCGTGGCCCAGACCGACGACGGCCTGCGGGTGGTCTTCGAACGGGGTGGCCTGCGAATGTTCCCGCCTGGCTACCTGGGTGATCACGCCACGGTCCATGCCCTGACCATCCACAAGAGCCAGGGCTCCCAGTTCGGCGAGGTGGTGGTCTCGTTGCCCTCCGAGAGTTCCCGGCTGCTGACCCGGGAACTTCTATACACCGCCGTCACCAGGGCTTCCCGCCGGGTGACGGTCGTCGGCGAGGAGCCGGTGATCCGCATGGCGGTGGAGCGGTCGGTCCAGCGTGCCTCCGGGCTGAGCTCGAGACTGTGGACTCGAGTAACGAGTTGAGAGCAACCATCGGTCAGCGTCAGCGATGGGGATGAAGTCACCGGCTGCCGCTGAAGAGGGAAGCAAGGCGGTCGTGGCCCCGATCCATCCGGGCGCGACCTCGCAGGGATCGAGAGCGAATCGGGAGTAACCCGGTACCGTCCGGCAACCACCGCCGACGGTTGCGGTCGCCGGACCGGTCCCGGCCGCGACTCGGCGCCCTGTGTTCCGAGGCGCCATCTCGGGTTCCCCCGGCGCTGCGAGCCCGCGGGTACCGCCTTGGTGGATGGTGCGTCAAAACGATTGACAGATCTTCAAGACCGTGGGTAGCCTTCGATATGGGGTCGTTCGGCACAAGGGAGGGCAGCATGGCCAATCCACGTATTCCTGGCAAGGTCGCGAAACGGGTGGGATGGCGTTTCGTCCGACATCCATTGCGACGATCAAGGCTGGTAGCGCTTCTTGCAATCGCCGGCCTCATTGTGTCAATTGCGGCATGTGGTGAGGAAGAACCGGAACCTGCACCTACGACGGCCGCGCCGGCCGAGACGACCGCCGCGCCTGCTGCGGCACCGAGCGCGGGCCTCTCGGGAACTGTCACGATGATGCGCGGACCGTTCAGTGCGGACGATTCGCCTTGGGAGGATCCGCTCGTCGCTAGATTCAACGCGAAGTTCCCAGACGTAGAGGTAATCAATACCACCTATGACTGGGCTGCTGCCGACGCGGAGATCGCAGCTGCATTTGCCGGCGGCTCACCTCCGGACGTGATCTACCTACCTGACCAATGGTACGGGCAATACGCGGTGGCCGGTCAGCTGGAACCGATCACGGACCTCGTCAACGACCCCGCATTCGCGGACGACTTCGCTGCCATCCCACAGGCTTTCTGGGACGTCGCGACTATCGACGGCGAGATTTACGGTGTTCCAGCGCTGGGAGTGGTCTTCCCGATCTTCCTCAACCTTGACCTCTTGGAGGCAGCTGGCGTGGAGGACACCTGGGATGACTCCTATGAAGCACTTGCTGATGCTGCACGCAAACTGACTACGGATGATGTATGGGGCTTCTCGTTCAGGTCTGAGTTCATTGACGCCGGATACTGGGATTGGTTTCCGTACATCCAGAATGCAGGCGGCAACGTACTCAACGACGACTGGACCGCTTGTGGCTTCGACTCCCCCGAAGTAGTCGAAAGCGTACAATTCCTGCTTGACACCCTTGAGGAGGGGATAGCGCTCCCGCCTGGCGAATACGACTGGGCTGGTCAAAAGGCACTGTTTGCGGCAGGTAAGATTGCCATCAACCACAACGAGGGTTCGTTCATCAACGAGCTCCAAACGAACGATCCGGGCTTCCGATGGGATGTAGTTCCGGCACCGCCCGGACCAGTGACACAAACAATGATGGGTAATTTCGGCTTCCTCTTCATCTCTTCGGCGAGTGAAAACAAGGAAGCTGCCTGGGAATTCATAAAACACTGGACATCAGCCAACGAGGCTGCGGCATACACTGAGGCGAACAGTCTCTTCTCTATACGATCTGATCTCGTCAATCCCTATGCCGACAACCCGCTGATGGCACGAGTACTGACTGAGTACGTCCCGATGGTGAAAGGGATTCAGGCCCACCCGAGGATGCGTGAGATCCTGAATACCCTCTGGCCCACCTTCAGCGCTGCATATCGTGGCCAATACACTGCTCAGGAGGCGGTGGACAAGGCGTGCGCGGACATAGCTACGCTACTGGGTTAGATGAGTTCAACACCCGACCGGAGCGTACAGTTGAGTAGAACAGAGACCCCGCCGGTTCACCCCGGTGGGGTCTCTCTTCAATTGACGCCCCAACAACATGGGCGCCTCGCATGGAAGTACCGGGCGCGACGCTGGATGGTGGGCTATGCCTTCATCGCGCCGATCCTGTTCTTCTTCGCGGTCTTCATGATCATTCCGATCCTATGGGTCGTGTTCGGGAGTTTCCAACAGGGTGGGATCATCACCCCAAGTGAGTACGTCGGTATGGACAACTGGCGATCGGTATTCGGTGATGAACTGGTCAGGACGACCGTGCGGAACACAGGACTCTTCGCGTTGCTGGCTATTCCCGGGGTTATCGTCGCCGGCCTGGTCCTGGCGCTTGCCCTCTTGCGGGTTCAGAAGGGAGAAGCCGTCTTCCGAGCCGGCATCTTCTTTCCCGTGTTGGCTCCCCCGGTGATCGGCGCCCTGATGTTCCTGTTCGTGCTGCATCCGGACTTCGGTGCGGTCACGCTGGCGATGCGAACGGTCGGTCTTTCGTCGCCGTCATGGCTGGGGGATCCGACATACGCTCTGCCGACCGTCGCCGCTTTCGAGATCTGGCGTGGCGCCGGGTTCTATGCGCTGGTGTTCCTGGCGGGTCTGCTGGTGCTACCCAAGGAACTCTACCAAGCAGCCGCTCTCGACGGCGCCAATACCCTACGCCGGTTCTGGCACGTGACACTACCTCTACTGAAGCCCACTGCTCAATTCGTTCTGGTTATGGCGACCATCTGGAACCTGCAGCTTTTCGACTCCGTCTTCGTCCTGACAGATGGTGGGCCGGTGAACAGGACTGTCACGGTCGTCATGTACGTATACCGGAGCCTCTTCGCCTTTGGCAATGTCGGATTCGGCTACGCGCTGTCGATGGTGCTGCTCGTGGTGATCCTCGCAGTGTCGCTCGTCCAGTTCCGTCTCCTACGGTCACGGCGTCAATGATCCGGGTCGACGCCCTCGAGATGCTGCGATGACAGCCCGACGGCTTTCGTTCAAGAAGGGACGCCTGGCGTCGGGTACGACGGCCTACGTGATACTGATAGTTGCGTCGATATTAATGGTGGGTCCGCTCTTCTACATAGTGTCGACTTCGATCAAAGAGACAACGCAGTTGTTTGCATATCCGCCGGACTGGATCCCCAGGATTCCATTCTGGGGCAATTTCTCCTTTCTTCTCGGCTCGGAGAGCCTCTTCTTAAGGTGGACCCTCAACACGATGATCGTGGCTGGAGTCGTTACAGTCCTCAAAGTGATCATCGATTCAATGGCCGGTTATGCGTTCGCCAAGATAGACTTTCCAGGAAGAAGAGTCCTGTTTATCCTCATTCTGGCAGTCGTGATGGTGCCGACATCGGCTGTCATAATACCGCTGTTCCTGCTGGTTCGGGGAATGGGACTTCTCGACACGTACTGGGCTTTGATCCTGCCACCATTGGCTAACCCCGTAGGCGTCTTCTTGATGAGAAACTATATCCAATCGTTACCACGTGATCTTGAAAACTCAGCCCGTCTGGATGGTTGCTCAGAATTCAGTGTCTACTTCCGGATTATTCTACCCTTGGTGAAGCCGGGCCTAGTAGTACTGGGGATTCTCACCTTCCTTGCACAGTACACGGCATTCCTGTGGCCTCTGCTGGCGGTACAGGATGAGAAACTTCAAGTGTTGACCACAGGAGTAGCGGAGATGAAGGCAAGTATCTTTACCATCGATTGGGGGCTCGTGTCTGCGGCAAGCGTACTCTCGATGGTTCCGATCACGATCATGTTCTTCATGTTCCAGAGATACTTCAGTGGCGGATCTATTGCAGGAGCGTTGAAGCAATGAAAGAACGCACGGTTGCCGACAGCGCGATCAGTATGGTGCATGTCTCCAAGATGTATGGTGACAATCTCGCGGTTGACGACTTCACCGCTGCTATGGCTCCGGGCGACTTTGTCGTCCTTTTGGGACCATCTGGATGTGGGAAGTCAACCGTGCTCAAGATGATTGCCGGTCTTGAGGATGTGACGGAGGGCGAAGTCTACATCGCTGGGGAATTGGCAAACTACATCCTGCCCAAGAACCGAGATGTCGCGATGGTGTTCCAGAACTACGCTCTATATCCACATATGCCAGTTTCCCGGAATCTGGCCTTCCCGCTCAAGATGCGCGGCGTGGACCGGGACAGTGTCCGAAGTAGGGTGGAAGAGGTTGCGTCGCTCCTAGAGTTGTCCTCTCTGCTTGAGCGCTTTCCCGATGAACTCTCCGGCGGCGAGAGGCAGAGAGTCGCCCTGGGCCGTGCGATCATCCGGGATCCGGTGGCGTTTCTGATGGATGAACCGCTCTCGAACCTGGATGCGCTACTGCGCTTCCAGATGCGGGATGAGCTACTGAAACTTCACAAACGGGTGGGGAAGACGACGATCTACGTCACCCATGACCAGATCGAGGCCATGGCCATGGCGGATTCGGTGATCGTTCTGAAGGACGGTCGAATCCAGCAGGTCGGTAGTCCCCAGGATGTGTACGACAGGCCGGCCAACACGTTCGTCGCGACGTTCATAGGTAGCCCACCGATGAACCTGCTGCACGGCCGCACGGAGACTGGCGGAGACGGGTTGATGTTCACCTGGAAGGATCATCGCATCCCGCTGGACCACGAGGGGGCGGCCGTTGCAACCGAGTCTATCCTCGGAGTGCGGGCGGAGGACGCAGAGCTCACGCAGGATTCGGGCGACGGAGTGTTGAGAGGCGTCGTCGGCTTGGTGGAGCCTGTGGGGGCCGATAAGTTCGTGCGGGTCGAGATAGACGACGATGTGTACTGGTACGTCCGAGTGTCGTCGGTGACCCGAGTCAGGGAGGGTGAGGCGATAGGGGTGCGTATTCCGGCGGACCGGCACCACCTCTACGACCGCGAGGGCAGTCTTTACAGACCCGAGCAGGGCGCCGACCGAACGACACCGGGCGATGGTTGATGGTTGATGGGTGAGAAGCCACCTGGGGGAACCGGTCTGCTCGGTGCGCCGGGTGGGCGACCGCGAAGCCGTGCCGGCGGTTGGACCGCATCCGCGGGTCTCGACGTGGAGTATGACGTCGAGATGGCGACCCGAGACGGAACGGTCCTGCGGGCGGATGTCTACCGGTCCACGGCGAGCGATCAGCCCCGACCGGTCCTGCTGGTGCGGACGCCCTACGACAAGACGCACACCCACATGGCGACCTACCTGCACCCCGCCTGGTACGCGAGACAGGGATTCATCGTCGTCGTTCAGGATGTCCGAGGCCGCTTCGCATCACAAGGAAGCTTCGATCCGTTCTTGAACGAGGGGACGGACGGATTCGATGCGGTCGAATGGGCAGCGGCACTCGATGGATCGAATGGGCGCGTGGGGATGTACGGCGCCTCCTACAACGGGGCTGTGCAATTGCTTGCCGCGGCCGAGAACCCCCCTCACCTCCGCGCCATAGCTCCCGCGGTCACGAACGCTGATTTCCGCAGCTGGATGTACGAAGCCGGTGCCCTCAACCTGGGGTTTGCAGCCACTTGGAGCCTGTTCCTGTCCCACAACGGCGCCAACCGCCAACGTGACTCGGCTGAGGCCAGGCGACTCGTCCGGCTCGCGGGTAGCTCTCCGGACTGGCTGATGCATGGTCCGCCCTCGGAACTGGCCGAGATTCTCGGACCGTACACCTCATTCTTCAAAGAGTGGATCAACGAGTCGGAACAGGATCCGATCTGGGACCGGCTGGACGGTGAATCCGACCTCACCACGACGCGCATCCCGACACTCCACATTGCGGGGTGGTACGACATCTTCCTGTCAGGCGCGCTACACACCTACCGGCGCAGTACCCGTGAGGACGATGCATCTTCCCAACACCTGGTGATCGGGCCTTGGGCACACTACCCGTGGGGCGATCAGTTCGGACCGGATGCGAACGGAACGGGGCGAATCGATGTGATGCAGGTTGACTTCTTCCGTCGGTACCTGTCGGACGGCGTAACGGACCAGCCCTCGTCCGTTGATTACTACGTCCTGTTCGAGGGGTGGCGTGAAAGCGATGGTTGGCCACCAGAAGGGTCAAGAACCGCTCGTCTATTCCTGCGAAGTGAGGGTTCCGCAAATACCCGCTGGGGAGACGGCCGGCTCGACCCGGCCCCACCGATCGGCGCTGAACCGTGTGACGTCTATCAGTATTACCCTGCGGCGCCCGTTCCGTCCGTTGGAGGGAACTCATGTTGTGACCCGGGGATCGTACCCATGGGCTGCCTGAACCAGTCTTCCGTGGAGCAACTTCCGGACGTACTGGTCTATACGACGGAGCCCGTCTCATATGACATGACTGTGGCGGGACCGATCGATCTTCAGCTTCACGTTGCAACCGACGCGGAGTCAGCCGACTACTTCGCCAGGCTATGCCTGGTCAACAAAGAGGGGTCCTGGAACATCACGGAAGGAATACGGCGGTTCGACACCAAGGAACTCCAAGAAGCGCGAGCCGCCGATGGCGTCGTAGCAGTACAGATCACCCTTCGGGACACCGCCGTACGGGTTAGGAAAGGCGAGCGGCTCCGGCTCCAGATCACGAGTGGGTCGTTCCCGATCTATGACGTCAATCCACAGACTGGTGAGTCTTCTCTCACAACTCCGCGATGGGAAGGCCGCGGTGCTCTGCACGCGGTCCTGCACGAACCGAACCATCCGTCGGTGCTGCGCTTCCGTGAGACGTGCGAAACCGGTACGGAGTCCGATCGGGGAGAACCTTGAGCCCGACGATCGCCGGGACGAGCAACTGCGGTCACGAGTGAGTCAGGAGTCAGACTCGGATCTACTGGAGAATCGTCGCAGTACGTTGTCGGTGATACGCGATACGTCTCCCATGTAGTTCCCGACCTCCAAGGCCCCCAGCCAACACATCGAACTCACGCTGAAGACAGCACCACCCTTCGGATACTCCAGGTAGACGACGTCCGCATGGATCGATAGGCCCGTATCGTCTGATTGGGCCCAGTCAGAAGACTGTACGTCCTCGAGGCTCGTGTAGTAGAAATCACCGAAGCCGTCTGCTCTGGCGAGCACTATCGCGTTTGGGGGAGTTCCGATACCACAACCGGCGCGATCGATCTCCCAACCTGCCGCACCTCCCAGGAACCGGCCCGAGTCACCGAACGTCGCCGACTCGACTCCATCGAAGATCCAAGCCACGGTCGGTTGGTAGCTTGCGGCCGTACGACGATAGGGTCTGGCGGGACCGGCGCCGAAGGCGGTAAAACCACTACCGACGATGCTGGAGGGGTTGTTTCCGTGGTACCTCCAGATGCCGCCGGGCTCTCCGGTTGTACTGTGTCCCGACTCACCCGGATCCGCCGCCCAGGGACTCGATCCGAACTGGCCTCGCCGTACTTCCGTCAGGGTCGGATCGAACTCAGGGATGGATGTGATCCAATAGAATCCATTCCCTCCGAGGTACATGAGCCGCCCCCCGTCAAATAGGTAGTCCTGGAGGCCGATCATCATCCGCCTGGTCCAGTACTCCGGATGGCTCCCGGTCAGCACGGCACGGTAGGGAGCCAGCGCGTCGGCGCCTCGACGGTGGAGGTCCTCGTCGGTGACGATCTCGTAGGAGTACTGCTTCTCTTCGAGCCATCGCAGCGCGCAGAGGTCTGAGCTGAAGCCGTGGTAGGACTGTGTCAGAGGGAACTCGTAACCGGGGCGCATGCTGAGAAGCGGGCGTCGCCGAGACGCGTAGCAGACGCCGCTCCCATCGCTGTGCAGGTCGTACTGGCTGAGCAACCCGAGTTGCAGCATCGCATAGTCGCCAGGTGAAAAAAACTGTCGAATATCATCGATACCGGCGAAGGTCTTCGCCAGTGATGGATTCTTGACGGCCTCGTGCGAGTTGCCATACGCGATGTCGGTGAGAGTGCTTGCCAGGAAGGCCACGTCGGCGCGTTCGCTGCCCGGTGTGGGCGAAACCCAGAAGGGAACGAAGTCCTCCTCCGACTCGCTACGGAGATGCGCTGCGTAAGCACCACTTTCGAGGTTGTTCGGAACCCTGTACGTAAACGTCGGCGACCACTTCGCATCAGCAAGATCGTCGTCGTGGAAGTGGATCGCACCGTATTCCTCAGGTCTGGTAGGCCAATGGGTAACCTCACCCGACCAATTCCGGCCCGTCATGGCTCGAGTCGGCATGTTTACGACCACCCCTGTATTCTCATCGCCAGAGCGATCAACGACGTGGCGAGAGGATATGGCCTTGGAGAAGTCCCACGCCCCTACAGTGCCGGTTTTCCAGCGACGCCAGCCCTCTCGTTGCCGCAATTCCAGAAGATCGGATCTGTCCAACGCATGATCGAGGAGTCGGGGCTCTTCGAGCTTCCCGTTGAACGACCACCGGGCCTGCCCTTTTCCGTCGTCGGTACCGGCGATACTGAAGAGACCGGAGCCGACCGAATGGTCACCGATTCCGATGCTGTAGCTGCCACGCTGACCGGGCTCGCCCAAGGGAACTGCCAGCATAGGGTGGCTCACCACGTTGGCATTGCCGGTGACGTGGTCGTAGGAGCCGGCGACGAAACACCAGTCTCGCTCGCGTGGTGCGGCAAGTGGACGTGTCTCGGCTAATTCTCCTGTGCGGCCAACGCGCAGCGAGATACCGGAGGAACTCACGAACAGACCGAACCCGCGCTCGTTTCCCCAGCAGCCGAGAATCAACTGCGGTTCCGTACCGAGCTTTGTCGGATAGATCCATGCGGAGACAGAGAACGATCGAGGACATAGCGATCCGTTCCGGTCAGGTATCTGGATCCTTGAGCCAAGGTTGAGCGTTTGCTCGTTCGCCTCGCAGGAACCCAGGCTCGCGATCACGGCCGTGGAGAACCCTCGGGGTTCATGGCCAGTAGGTTCGTGTCTAAGACGTACGATCGAAGCATCGAACGGATCTCGAGAACTCACCATGAAGTCAACCGCGGCCCCTGGCACGACGGCGAGTTCGCCGGCATAGCCTATGAGGCCCTTAGCGGGTACCGGCATCCCGTGATCTGTTCCGCTTGTCGGTGTCATCTCTACTCGAGTGCTCCTCGTGCCGCTATTGGCGAGATTGCCTGAATCAACTTCGAACGATGGAGTACAACGGTGTTGAACATGTTCACCGCCGCGTTCGCGTTGTTCGGAATAACAGTGATCGCCTCACCAAGTGAGGGCTTCGAGGCGCACTTCGATACATCGATGTGTCCGTGCTCCTCCTCTAGGAGGAAGATGTCCGCATCCGGATACTCAACGACATATCCGAAGCGGTCGTCGGAGCTTCCCTCCGGTGGTTCCGTTGTCAGTGCCTTCGTACCGGCATCCACGATCACACGGTCCTCGGTCGGTGCGCTGACAACCGTCGTTCTCATCCGGAGCGCGCAGGACTCGAGGGAACCGGTGCCGTTATTGATCGTCGAGCGATCTCCGTATACGTAGGTCCCGGCTCGAAACTCATCGATCTCAGCGACACTGTGAGTTTCGAAGACACCGGGTGTCCCTCCGCCGCATGCGATACCCCTGGGAAGACCCAAGCGCTCCAGCCCGTTGAACACCTCCCTGAACCACGGTCCGGCCGCCGGACTCGTGGGGTATGTCATGAGCCCGGCGAACGAGAGCGCGGGTAGGCGGTGAACAGCGTCTGCCAGCGCGATCGCAGCTGCCGGCGTTTGGACTCCTGTCCGCTTCCAACCCGTGTCGCAATCGACATAGAAGTCGATGTGAGTACCGTGACTTCCTGCAGCCTCAGAAAGGCCCTTGGCGACTTCCGGGGAATCGGCTGCAATGGAAAGCCTCACCAGCCCTGCCAGTGAGGCGGCTCGCCGGGCTTTTTGACGGCCGATCACGGGATACACGATCTGGATGTCTCTGATCCCGCCCGCCGCCATGATCTCAGCCTCGGAGAGCTTCTGGCATGCGATACCAACCGCACCAGCTCGCATCTGCATGTGTGCGATGAGCGGAAGTTTGTGCGTCTTGACATGAGGGCGATTCCTGAGCCCATGCCGGTCGGCGTATGACTGCATACGGCCGATGTTCGCTTCGACGACATCCAGGTCAACGGTCAACAGCGGTGTCTCGAGGTCATCGATCGTCAACTGGATGTCCTTTCTGAACCGTCACCGGGTAGGTGGAACCAGGTGTGCTGTGGATTCAGCGAGGGGACCAAGTCTTGCTGACTGTAGCAGTCGGGGTGGATGTCTCGGGTGGTACCGGACCCTGTTGAAGCGTCATGCTGCGCCACATTTGAGTATCATCTGCTGCACGCTGTTCGAGAACGGTGTGGGAATGAAGCCCGAGTACCTGAATCCCGATACTCTGGCGCCCCCGGCGGCGCCCTTCACCTATGTGGTCAAGTGTGGGAGCACAGCTTATCTGGCCGGCCATGTGGCCTTCGACGAGGACAACAAGGTGGTCGGAGCCGGAGATGCACGACTTCAAGCAGAACAGTGCTGGGACAACATCGAACTAGCAGTGGAAGGCGCCGGCGGCACGCTCGCTAACGTCGTGAAGATCCAGGTGTTCCTCAAAGACATTCGATTTGCGGAAGCCGAACAAGCCGTGCGGGTCGAGAGGTTCCAGAGAATCCGGACCCCCCTCCCTGCATGCACCCTCGTGGAAGTGTCGAATCTCGGGACGCCTGAGCTACTCATGGAGATCGATGCTGTCGCCGTCATCGACTGAGTCCGCCACAAGCCGCCGGTTCACCGGTGTCGACTCCGGCGGTACGTTCACCGATATGGTCGCAATCGACATCGGGTCCGGGACGATTCAGGTTGCAAAGGTCCCCTCGACTCCGTCGAGGCCGGTCGTCGCCGTGGCCGAGTCCCTCGAACGTCTCGAGTCACGTCGAATCGCCCGCCTTGTCCACGGCACCACCGTCGCCACCAACGCAGTTCTGCAGCGCAGCGGCGCACGGCTATGTCTCCTGACGACCGAAGGCTTCGAAGACATCGCCTACATACAACGTATCAACAGACCTCGCGCATACGACTTGCTGTGGCAGAAGCCCGATCCGCTCGTCGCGAAGCGTCGATGTTACGGAGTTCGCGAGCGTATCGGATCCGAGGGCGAAGTCGTGCTACCGCTCGCAGAGGAGACCGTGTCGTCGGTGGTCGCACGCATGGAAGACCTGGTGTCGGCCGGCGAGATCGACGCGATAGCCATCTGCCTTCTCTTCAGCTACGCGAACGATGCACACGAGCAACTTCTGGGCCGTCGCCTTCGTCGAGCCCTTCCCGACACACCGGTCTCCATCTCGAGCGAGGTGAGCCCCGTGTGGAGAGAGTACGAGCGGACGAGCACGGTTCTCACCGACGCATACATCAAGCCGCTGATGTCTCGCTACTTCGACGATCTGGCCACCGAGACGAGCCGGTTTCTGGATGGCTCGCCGCTCACCATCCTCAAGTCGAACGGTGGCACCGGCGACGTCTCCACCGTTGCGCCGAAGCCGGTAACAACGATCCTCTCGGGTCTCGCCGGTGGAGTGGTCGGGGGAGCGTATTTTGCCGCGGCCGAGAGTGAGCCACTCGCGATCACGTTCGACATGGGTGGCACGAGTACGGATATCGGGCTCGTAAGCGATGGTCAAGTGGGGCACATAAACGAATACGAAGTCGAGTGGGGTCTGCCGGTGGTCACTCCCGTCGTCGATGTGCACACGATCGGTGCAGGTGGCGGATCGATAGCGGCGGTAGACACCGGCGGCCTTCTCCAGGTCGGCCCTCGCAGCGCGGGAGCAAGGCCGGGTCCGGCATGCTATGGGCTTGGCGGATCGAAGCCCACCGTAACCGATGCAAACCTGGTCCTGGGCCGGCTGAATCCGAACTACTTCCTCGGCGGTAAGGTCGAGCTCGAACCGCAAGCGGCTTTCGATACGGTCGCAGAACTTGCTGGGCGGCTGCAAGTCTCGACCGTCGAGGCTGCCACCGCCGTGGTGGCCGTTGCCGACGAGAATATGGCGAACGCCATTCGCCTCGTCACGATCGAGCGCGGCGTCGACCCTCGGGACTTCGCGCTCATAGCGTTCGGGGGCGCCGGGCCCCTTCATGCGTGTGGAGTAGCCGATGCGGTCGGAATCCGGCGGATAGTGGTTCCGCCCAATCCAGGTCTCTGCTCCGCGTTCGGCGCCGCGATCGCACGCTTGCGCACCGATCGGGTCTGGAGCATCGGCAAGCGACTCGACGACATCAGCGAAACGGTTCTGCGGGCTGACTTGGAGGAGTCTGTGGTCGATGTCACCAACCAGTTGTACAGGGATGGCGCAACGGGCTCGGAGCGGGTGTCACTGTTCGGATCGTGCCGCTACTACCTTCAGAACCACGAGCATGAGATACATCTCGGCGCCGACTTGGCACCCGGGTTTCTGGCGCGGCTGCGGGTTGAGTTCGACCGGGCACATGAAGCAGCCTACGGCTATTCGTTTCCATCCGATCCGGTCGAGTTGGTTCATTGCCGGGTTACCGCTCTGGAACCCTACGATGCAGCGCTGGGTATCGACTTCGCCTATCAAGATGGCTCCGGCTCGCACGGTTCGAGGTCCGAGCGAGCCATCACTTTCGGAGGGAGTACGGAGTTGGGGGTTCCGGTCTATGGGCGCGCGAGTGTCACCGAAGTCGTGGGGCCGGCTGTCATCGACGAGCCGGACTCGACAATCCTTGTGAGTCCAGGCTGGGCGGCGCGTCTGACGGGGCGCGGCAGCATCCTCATGGAAAGGGGGTAACCATGACCGAACGAGTGGACACGGTGACCATGACGGTCGTGAGCAACTATCTCCGCAACGTCTGTCAAGAGATGGGCGTAGCCATGATGAGAACCTCTTTCTCCACGATCTTCAATGAAGGACTCGACTTTTCCTGCGTCGTCTTCGATGCCGAGGGGCGAGCAATAGGAACCGGGGAGTTCTGCCCGGCACAGATCGGCGCCATCAACTTCGTCGTGTCCAGTTGCATCGAAGAATTGGGCATCGTGGCCTTCAGCGAGGGAGACGTGGTGATCCACAACGATCCCTATCGTGGGGGCTGCCACATACCTGAGCACATGGTGATGAAGCCTGTCTTCTTCAAAGGCGAACTCGTCGCATTTGCAGCGACCATCGCGCACATGGCCGAAGTCGGCGGGAAAGCACCTGGAGGGTTCGCAGCCGATGCAATGGACGTGTACCAGGAAGGCCTACGGCTGCCGCCCGTCAAGTTGATGGAGCGCGGCGAGCGGAATGAGGACGTGTGGAAGCTGATCCTCATGAACCACCGGACGCCGCGGAGCACGTGGGGCGATCTGCATGCGATGGTCGGTGCTCTGAATGTCGGTGAGCAACGACTCCAGTCCCTATTCGAGCGCTACGGAACCGAGCGTATCGCCTCGATCAATGATGCTCTGTTCGATTATTCGGAAAGGCGGATGCGAGAGGAGATCGGGGCGATTCCCGACGGCGAGTATCTGTGGGAAGACGTGGTTGAGGACGACGGCGTGGTGCCGGACAAGCCCTATTGGATCCGTGTCAGGGCCTTCGTCGACGGAAGCGACATCATCTTCGACTTTCGAGAGAGCGACGATCAGGCTCAGGGACCGTGCAACATGACCTTCGGTTCCACGATGTCAGCAGCCTACAACGCGATGCTCCAAGTGACCGATCCCACGATTCCCAAGAACGCCGGCTGCTACCGGCCGATCCACGTCCTCACCCGTCCCGGCAGCATCGTCAACGTCCAGCCTCCGGGGCCGTCGGTCGGTGGCAACTCCGAGATACATCCCCGCGTGGTCGATCTGATCCTCGCGGCTCTGGCGCCCGCTATACCTGACCGCGTGGCGGCGAGTTCCGGCGGCAACAGCTGTAGCTTCCTCTTCGGCGGCTGGCATCCCAAGACGGGCGAGTACTTCACCAACTACCACATCGAAGGGATCGGCTGGGGTGGGACCGCAGTGGGAAACGGCAACAACTCGCAGAACGTGATCAACGGCAATTGCCGCAACACACCGATCGAGATCTTCGAGACACGGTTTCCAATTCGAATTGGATGGCTCCGGCTCATCCCTGACTCCGGAGGCGCCGGCCAGACGCGGGGCGGCCTCGCGTGTGAGCGCATGTTCGAGGTTCTATCCCCCGAACTGACCGTAGCCGAATTCACCGATCGGATGACGACGCAGGCATGGGGTCTCTTTGGAGGATCACCCGGCTCGAGCACCGCCACCTTCATGCGACTGCGCGGAACTGATGAGTGGGCAACGGTGCAAGACCTGTTCGGTACGGTCTCGAACAGCAAGTACTCCGGAATCAAGCTCAAGGAAGGTGATTGCGTCTTGCTGCGGACTGCGGGTGGGGGAGGATACGGTCCGCCGATGAGTCGAAGTCCCGCGCTTGTCGAAGCGGACGTTGCCGACGGATTCGTAACTCCTGAGGCGGCCCTCCGTTACTACGGCGTCCGGATTGCCCCCGATCACCAGTCGGTACCAGCACCGTGAGTGGAAACTGGGTCACCCTCGGTCGGCCTCTTTACGAGACAGAGATACTGGCTTGCTCGGCGTGCGGTGCGATGGTGGCCGGGCGCGGTTGGAGGACTGGCGCACCGGAGGAGCGCCTCTTGTGCGGACCGGAGTGCGAGCAACTCGAGGCTCGTGTGGCTGAGTTACGGGATAGCTATCGAAGTGACGAAAGGCAGTTTGCCTCCCTGAGTCCGGAGCCCTGAGCGTGGCCGAGCACGTCATACGCCTGGGCCCGCTGATCTATGAGATAAGCCGACTCCGGGAGCCTGTCGTGACTATCGATCCGGGGGACAGCGTGGTGGTGGAGACCGAAGACGCGTTCTCCGGGCAGGTTCGGGTACCCGGCGACGTCCGGGACCGTGTGGCGTTGCCGCTCAGTGATCCCGTGGCCGGGCCGATCGCTGTGAACGGGGCTGAACCGGGGGACTCGCTACGCGTGCGGATCGTCGATATCGAGCCGCTTATCGGCCAGTGCGCTACTTATGTACTTCCCGCTCCGCCTGTTGTGACCTCACTCCCGTCGCCAATCCCGGATATGACGCGAATCTGCCAGATCGTGGATGGCGTGATCCGCTGGAGCAAGGACTTGACCATCCCGTACCGCCCGATGATCGGACTGATCGCCTGTGCTCCGGCGATGGGGGCCCCGACGACAGTTCAAGCAGGCGACTACGGGGGCAACATGGACATCCGCGAGGTAGCACCGGGGGCGACCGTCATGCTGCCTGTGTTCGTTCCCGGTGGATTCCTATACCTGGGGGATTGTCACGCCGCACAGGGTGCCGGCGAGGTGAGCGGTATCGCACTGGAGATGCCCGCACGAAGCCGGATCGTCATCGATCTGGAGAAGGCCATCGAACTGCGGTGGCCGCGGATCGAGACGGATCGCGAGTTGATGGCTATAGCATGTGGGAGACCGCTCGATGAAGCGGTGGGCCTAGCGTTCAGCCGGCTCGCCGTGTGGCTGGAGAAAAGCTACGGCTGGGTGAGCTGGGAGGCATTGAGCCTGCTCTCCCAGGTGGGCGAGGTCAGCGTCGGCTACTACTGGGGAGGAGGTGTCGCCGCGAAGGTTTCCAAGTCGTTTGTTCAAGGAACCTAGCTAGTGGCTTGTGGCTGGTGGCTGGTGGCTTGTATCCGTCAACGGTCAACGAGTCCTATGAGGAGTAGCATGTCGACAACGCCCGCCCTGGATGGTCGGTCCACGAACGGCCCCTATCCCCGCACAGATTGATGACATGAGGGATTTACGCGAAGTTTCATTCGAGTTCCCGTCGATTGAACATCCCGCGTTGCTTCAAGAACTTCTCGAAGAGGCGAAACGACGGACTGTTCCTATCCACCGCGTATCGATGGGTGGTGGAACCCGTATGCTGACGGATAGTGAACGCAATGAGATGCTAGGCCAAGCGCATGGGCACGGCATTGACGTCTACTCGTTCATATCGTCGCGCAATTCGTTCGAGACTCTTGTTGACCAGGGTGCCGGTGAGCAGTTGCGAGGTGAAGTAGCGTTCCACGATGCTATAGAAGA
The DNA here is from genome assembly GCA_028821235.1 of bacterium. Lineage (NCBI taxonomy): Bacteria > bacterium. The sequence continues at coordinate 114,102 of JAPPGV010000128.1, read as the reverse complement.
ACTCCATCGATGCTCTGAATGGGGAGTTGATGGAGTTCTCCTAGCTGATCTAGGTCTTCTCGATGCTGCGAACACATTGCGTACGAGCGGCGATCTGTGCGGACTCGCCTTCAAGACATCCGTAGCCATAGCTCCAATGAATGCTGCCGCGGCCGCGCTATATGAGAGACTTGGGGCTACAAGTATCAATGTGTCCGGTTCGTCGACCATCGATGATCTGGCGGCGATGCGCTCCCTGCTCTCAAGCTCAACTACTCTCGACATTTACATGGAGATCTCTTCTGACTTATCGGGAGGACTCCGCTATCGAGATGCTGCTGCTCTCGTGGAGGCGGCTGCTCCTGTGCATCTCAAGTTCGGACTACTAAACGCTCCGAACTTGTATCCATACGGAGCCCATCTCGAGCCTATCGCCCGGAGGGTAACCCGCGAGAAAGTCCGGCGTGCAGCGTTGGTATGTGAAGCTCTCTTGAGAGCAGGATTGTACGTGAATGAGTACGGAGGATGAGCCCGACAAGAGTTGGTTATCTTGACATACTAGCTGACCATGTCCCTCGGCGCGGCCCGGGTGAACGTCTCCTAGCTCCAACCACCACAGATGAGGATAGTGTCAAGTATAGGCCATCCGGCAGGGGCGATAAACGTTCTTCAATCGCTCGGATACAGATTTCGATCAACGCAGTTGGAATCCCCTGCCTGAAGCTGTGTATCCCGTCACGTCATCGCGTGAGTCACAGACAGGGGCTCGGCGGGAATCCTACGAGAAGGTGGGTATCCCCGGAGTTCGTTCCGCGGACTGCCTGTGGCCGTCGGCGGAACAATTCAGAGGCGACAGAAGCTGTTCTCGATGACTGAGGTTCGACGGCTTCCACCGTCGGTGTTGCACAGATGGGCGAATGAGGTCTTACGCTCTGCGGGAGCCTCCCTTCCGGCAGCAGAGGCAACGGCAACCGCGCTGGTTGACGCCAACCTACGCGGCCTGGATACGCACGGTCTAGTCCTGCTCAGGTTGTATCTGCCCCGGCTGAGAAGCGGGGCAATCGATGGGCAGGCGAAACCCGAGATCATCGAGAACCTTCCGGGTGCGTTGGTAGTCAACGCTCGAAACGCACTCGGACCATACGCGGCCACGATCGCAACCGACCTTTGCTGTGAGAAGGCAGAGAGCAGCGGTGCCGCCGTCGTCCTGGTTCGACGATCGAACCACTTCGGCGCCGCGTCCGTGTATTCGGAGCAGGCCGTTCGTCGAGGCTGCGCGGCCATCGTGTTCTCGAACAGCGACCCCGGTCTGGCGCCACGGGGAGCTCTAGGCCCGATTCTCGGTACCAATCCATTGGCGATCGCCGTCCCGGCGGGCCCTGAAGATGTCGCCCCCTCACTCGATATCGCCACGAGTGTGGTCGCGCTCGGTCGGGTTCGAGCCGCTGGCAGAGCAGGAAACCGCCTCCCGCTGGGATGGGCGATAGGACCCGATGGAGAGCCGACCGATGATCCCGAACGCGCTCTTGCCGGCAGTCTGCTGCCCTTCGCAGAACACAAGGGATTCGGGCTTGCCTTCATGATCGACACGTTGGCCGGATGTTTAGCAGGGGCACGAACAAGCCCATCGATAAGTGCCGATCCATCCGGCCGGGAGCCCCAGCATCTTGGTCAGTTCATCCTGGCGATCAGCGTCGGGGCAGTGGCAAGCACGGCGGGTTTCGTTTCTCGTGTCGAGGAACTGACGGATACGGTGCATACAGCGGCGAGAGCGGAGAACGTGTCGCCGTTTCTGGTCCCCGGAGAACGTGAGGCACGGGTGGCCTCCCGGCGTCGCATGGAAATCCCGATCGCATCTGGCGACCTCGCCCTGCTCGAGGCCCTCGGGCGTGAGTTCAACGTGGCCTTCCCCGGTTGCTAGCCATGGAGATACGAGCCTTCGGTTCCACCGGCCTGGAGGTCCCCGTCGTAGGTCTGGGTACATGGTCAACCTTCGATCTTCCGGCCTCTCGCCAGGCCACTGCCTCCGACGTCGTGGCGGAGACCTTCGGCGGAGGAACCCGCCTCTTCGACACCTCTCCGATGTACGGGCGCTCGGAAGCGGTCCTGTCGAGAGCGCTGGCCGACTACCGGAGCGAGAGCATCGTCGCCACCAAGATATGGACACCATCCCAGACCGAGGGACGCCGGCAGTTCGCTCGCCAGGTCGAACTGTTCGGGCGGATCGACTTGGAGCAGGTGCACAACCTCGTCGCGTGGAGAGCCCACCTCTCGTTTCTCGAGGAGGAACGAGACCGGGGTCGGATCGGGCTGATAGGAGCGACCCATCTGGATCAGGGAGCATTCGATGAACTCGAGGTGGTCATGAATACCGGCCGCATCGACGCTATCCAGATCCCATACAATCCATGGGAGCGGGTTGTTGAACAGAGAGTCCTCCCGCTCGCAGAAGAACTCGGCCTCGGCGTCATCGTCATGCGGCCCTTCGCGGAAGGGGCGCTTCTCCACCCACCCGATCCATCCGAGATCGAACGGCTGGGAGTCCGTTCCTGGTCGGAGGCGCTACTCAAATGGGTGCTGTCCGACAGCCGCGTCCATGTAGTCATACCCGCCACAACCAAGCGAGACCACGCCCGCCTCAACACAATTGCGGGGAGCCCTCCGTACCTGGATGGCGACCAGCGAGCCGTTGTCGAGCGCCTGGCGGGCGATGAGGGGATCGTCTGAGGAAGAGGTTCGCGCGACTCTTCGACTCTTCCGGTGATCGTGGCTCTCGGATGCTGCAGCCGTTACATGCCTTTTGTCCAGACACACAGGGCGTCGGCCGGACAGACCGATTACGTTCCGTTCCCCAGTGCCGACGAGCAGGATCCACCGACGAGAACCATCGGGACCCGATGGGGCGATTGGTAGCGGCGTTTACCATGATCCGGGGGAGGAACTCACGGGGAGTTCCACTACCGCCTATCCTCGGGCGCCCCGACCCTTCGGGTTGACTCTTTGACCCCAGTGGAACGTCCTTCGTCGCCATTGCCTTCCGGGGAGCGTCGCCGGTACGACCTCGACGCGCTGCGGGGTTTCGCCATGCTGCTGGGCATCTGCCTCCACGCTTCGCTGGCCTTCTTCCCCGCGCCGTGGTGGGTCCAGGACCGCAGGTCGGCGTTCGACGGGCTGTTCGACGAGTTCCTGTGGGCCGTCCATGGGTTCCGGATGCCCGTGTTCTTCCTGATGAGCGGGTTCTTCACCGCCCTGCTGTGGCAGCGCCGGGGGCTCGGCGCCCTCCTGAACCACCGGCTTCGTCGGGTGGCGCTCCCGCTCTTGCTCGGCCTGTTGACGATCGTCCCGCTGACCACGTTCGTCGGTGACTGGGCGGCCGGGTCCGCACCCGCGGCGCTGGTGGAGGACGATGACATCTGGGGCAAGGTCTTCGCCGGTGATGTTTCCGGGGTGGAGCAACTGCTGGACAGAGGCTTCGATGTCGACCTCCGGGGGGAGCCGGGTGGGTGGACACTTCTCCACGCCGCTGCCTTCGGTGGCGATACCGAGATGCTGGACCTGCTCCTGTCTCGCGGAGCGGAGCCAGCGCCCGTCGCCACCGCCTCGGAGGGGGAGACACCCCTCGGGGTTGCCTTCCACTTCGGCCACGCGGAGGCGGCCGACCTGCTGGTTTCCTACGGAGGCGGGGATCCGCTGCCCGATGGGATGGAGTGGTCGGAGATCCCGGGTTGGGAAGCAGGCGCTGCCGAGCAGGACGACGGCAACGGCTCGGCCGACGGGCTGGACCTATCCTCCATCCAACGTTTCTATCACCTGTGGTTCCTCTGGTTCCTCCTCTGGCTGGTGGCAGGGTTTGCGATCATCGCCTGGGCGCTGGACCGCCGGGACCGCCAAAGCGCTCGGCAAGAAAACTGGCCCCGGTGGGTCATGTGGTCGATGATCCCCCTCACTATTGTGCCGCAGCTGTCCATGGGCGGGGGTGGCGCCTATCCCGTCTTCGGGCCCGACACCTCGGACGGCTTCGTTCCGCTTCCCCACGTCCTGGCCTACTACGCCACCTTCTTCACCTTCGGGGCGCTGATGTACCGGCGCCGGGGACGTAGGGGCAGGTTGCTGGTCGACACGATCGGGGGACGATGGTGGCTTTATCTGCCGATCTCGTTCCTGGTCGCGTTCCCTGCCGGACTGGTTTTCACCTTCGGCGAGGTGGCACTCCACTTCGCGTGGGAAGGCCAGGCAGCGGGCGTGAACGCCGGACTGTTTGTCACCTTCGGCGAGGTGGCGTTCTCCTGGCTGGTGGCGTCGGTGCTGCAGGTTGCCTACGCGTGGGGGGTGTGCTTCGGCCTGATCGGGCTATTTCGAGCGTTGCTGCCAAGGGAACGCCGGGGAGTCCGTTACCTCTCCGACTCCTCGTACTGGCTGTACCTCGCCCACCTTCCGGTGGTGGTGGTCGCCCAAGCGGTCGTACGCGACTGGGACCTTCCGGCAGAGGTCAAGTTCCTGATGATCTCGGCGCTGGTTACAGCGGTCCTTCTGTTGAGCTATCAGTTCCTGGTCAGATACACCCCGATCGGAACGATGTTGAACGGCAAGAAGGTCCGCCCTTCCGCCCGCATCGAGCCGGCGGTGGACCCGTAGCGAACCTGGGCCGTCGGCGCCGGTACCGACCCGCCCCGGAGTTGCTTCAGTTGCGATCACTTCCGTTATGGGTCTCGCGCTTCGAGGATCGACGAACCGGAATCCCAGGTGGCCGGACAGGCATCACGTCCCGGTAGAGACAGGAGTTGGCCGGGGCGACGCCGTCCAAGGAGGCAATGTCCGAGGGTCTGATCGCGAGTAGAGCCGCAGTCACGATGTCGCGCTGTTCGAGTTCCAGGTTGGCCGTCAAGCTGAACGGTGGGGCCGGCCAGTCCACAGTGCGGTCGATGGTGCGGAGGTCGGCGGCCGCTTCGGGTTCGGTGGCGACGACGTGGTCCCAGATCGTGACGTCGATGCTTGCCACGTCACATTCCCGTTCAGCCACCGCCCGGATCGAGGCCCGATGCGACCCGGTGACCGTCTGATCGGTGAACCAGGAACCGGGACGGCAGTGCTCGACATGGGCCTTGAGTCCTAGGAAGCCGGACCACGACTCGATCTCGTTCACGGCCAGCCTGGTGTCCAGTGCAGCAAGCAGCGTCCGGGGGCCGTCTGGCCGGGTGACGATCACCGAGTGGTAGACCGGTCCTCCGTGTCCGGCGAAGACCGGCACGGCCACGATGGTATGGGACATCCGACCCGCCGAGATGAGCGACTCGGTCATGTACCCGCACATCCACACTAGGTCCAGATTGGGAGCTTCTTGACGCGCCGCCGCGGTACTTCGCCCAACCGTGCGATCGATCACTACCTCGATGCCTGTCGCCTCCGACAGGTACCGGACCAGATCGGCCATGATCGCGACCGTGTTGTCGCCCAGGTAGGTTGCGGCTCGGAGAGGCGCCTCTACGGGTGTGTTCAACGAATACCGTCCTCGTGCCGCGGCCCGGCGAGCCCTGGCCTACCTCATCGAGGGACCTGCTGCTACCGGTGATCTGGTCAGCACCCTAGACCCACGGGCTGTTCGAGTTCCTGTCTCCGAAGGTCCCGCCGGTCCGGTACCGGTCCAGGGTGAACGGTTTCAGTTCGTCGGGCTTGTCGCCGTAGACCAGCATCTGAGCCGTGAGCTTGCCCACCCCGATCATCTTGAACCCATGGTTGGAGTCGGCGATCACCCACGCGTTGTCGGCGACATGATCGAACACCGGCACGTTGTCCGGTGTGAAGGCTCCGATTCCTCCGTTCCGCCGCTCCTTGAAGTAGGGCCTCAGGTTCTCGAGCCGCTTGAAGAGCATGCCGAGGGCGGAGCAGTAGTAGTCGGCGAACCAGTCTTCCGCCTGGTAGAGGTCGTTGAGGTGCCCGTAGGGCTCGACCTCCGCCCGAGGACCGATCTTGATGGGGATCGTCCCTCCCTGGAGGCCCGGAGCACCGACTCGCTCGGCCGCGTAGCGGGTGTACACGTAGGTGTGGTCCTTGATCATCGTCCCGTCCTCGCCGTAGACGGGCGTGTCCAGCAGTTCCACGTGCAGGACCGGTGAGTCCCGGTACTGGGCGGTACGGAAGTCCACGCCCTCGGGGAGGAGTACTTCACCTTCCAGGAGGCGCCAGTAGGTCCACATGTCCATCTGTTCCTCGGTGTGACCGTCGGGATACACGACGTCGAGGTGTGACGGGCCGCCGAGCCACTCCCAGTGCGTGGGTGTCCACGCGCCCGCACCGACCACGACCTGCTCGCACGAGATCGATCCCTGGTCCGTCTCGACCGCCGTCACGGACCCGGATGCGTCCCGGCGGTAGCCGGTGACCGTGGTCCCGTAGACACGCTGCACGCCCCACTGGCGGCACTTCTGGTCGAGGCCCCACACCGCGATGTGCGTCCCGGCGTATCCAGAGCGGTGCTCGTGGAGCACGACGTCACAGTTCTCGGTCTTGAAGTCAGGCCACAGCTTGGTCAGGAAGGCATGGGCGTCCGATCCCGTGTAGAGGTCCGATGGGTAGCCGCTGGCCGCCTGTGAGGCGTGGAGCTCGATGTAGTCCTCATACTGGTTCGCTTCGCCGACCGACACGTAACCGACCTGCTGGAAGCCGAAGTTCACTGGGTCGGACTCCCAGACCTCCACGCTGGCCCGCAGGATGGCGTGCAGCTGGTTGGTCATGTAGAGGTTGCGGACGCATCCGCAGGCCAGGCCCGTGGCTCCGGCTCCGGGACCTTGCTTGTCGATCAGGACGACGTCGCTGCCCTTGCCCTTGCCGGATCGCTCAAGATACATGGCCAGGTGGTAAGCGCTCGACAGCCCGTGGACACCGGCGCCGACCACCACGAACCGGGCGCTCCCCGGCAGGGGCATAGGGTCGAAGACCGGTATCGCCGGCGGGTTGACCAGGCAACCGTCGACCTCGGGAGGTAGGGGACGGTTGGCGAACGGGTACCACTGATTGTGTCCGGTGGGGTTGGGGAGGTTCATGGGCTTGCCTTTCTGCTTCGGGATTCGTGTTCGGTGGACGGTTGGACGTAGTCGGAGCCGAGGGTCCGCCAGATCAGCGGCACGCCAGGGCGGTAGGCGAGGTGGTGGCGGCTCGGTGCGTCGAGGATGGTGAGGTGGGCCGGGCCACCGGGAGCGAGCCTCCCGATGTCGCGCCGTTGCAGGGCTGCTGCCCCGCCGGTGGTGGCGGCGGCGATCGCTTCGTCGATTGTCATGTTCATGTCGCGTACCGCCAGAGCGATGCAGAAGGACATGGAGGTCGTGTAGCTCGATCCGGGATTGCAGTTGGAGGCGATCGCCACGGTCGCTCCGGCGTCGATGACCCGACGTGCGTCGGGGTACGGCTGGCGGGTGGAGAAGTCCGCGGCAGGAAGGAAGGTGGCCACGGTGTCGCCCGCGGCGAGGACCTCGATGTCTCCATTCGAGAGGTAGGTGCAGTGATCGACGGACGCGCAGCCCATCTCAACGCCGAGTTGCACGCCGGGGCCGTAATCCAGTTGGTTGGCATGAAGGCGCAGACCGAGGCCGGCAGCCCGGCCCGCTTCTAGAACCGCCCTGGATTGGTCCACGTCGAAGGCGCCTTCCTCGCAGAAGGCGTCGATCCAGCGGACATGGGGTCGAACAGCTTGCAGCATCGGTCCGCACACCAGGTCGACGTAGTCGTCGGTCCGCCCCAGGTACTCGGTCGGGACGACATGAGCGCCCATGAAGGTGGTCTCGGAGGTCACTTCTCCCGCCAACGACGTGGTCGTGACCTCTGACTCGACCGACAATCCGTAGCCGGACTTGATCTCCACGGTGGTGGTACCGGCCCGCCTGAGTTCCTCCAGGTGCTGGGCCAAACCCGCCCGGAGCGCCGGCCGGCCTGCTGTCCTGGTGGCCTCGGTAGTGACCCGGATCCCACCCCCGTCGTAGTCCTCACCCGCCATCCGCCGCGTGAACTCCTCCGCCCGGTCTCCTGCGAAGACCAGGTGGGTGTGGGAGTCGACGAAGCCGGGCAGAACGCACCTACCCCCTACGTCGAGGCGCTCGTCCGCTACCGCGCCCGCAGGCCCGACCGCCAAGACGTAATCACCGTCGGTCACCACCGACGCGTTCTCGATGATCCCGAGAGGTCCCGTCCCGGCTGCAGGATCATTGGTGACCAACTCCCCGATGTTGTCGATCACCACAGTCACGTCGCCACCACCTTGGCGATCGAAGATTCCAGTTCGGCCGGAACGTCGATCGATACATGGGCGCCTCCGGTTACGACCCGCCGACCGCCGATGACGAGGTGGTTCACGTCGGCGCTGGAGGCGGCGAACATCACCGCGTCCAGGGCGTTGCAGGCGTCGATACCTGCGAGGCGGACCGAGTCCAGCCCCACGGTGGTGAAATCGGCGAGGCGGCCCGGTCCGATGACTCCTCCGTCCCGCCATCCGAGCGCCCTGTATCCGTTGGCGGTGGCGATCGAGGCGAGGGCCGGGCTCGAGTGGAGCCCGCGGCGGTTGGTCAGGACTCGCTGGCCCAGCTCCACCGCGCGAGCCTCCTCCAGGATGTCTATCACCGCGTGGGAGTCGGATCCGACGCACAGCGTGGCCCCGGCATCGAGGAGACTCCGGCTGGGACCGATCCCATCTGCCAGGTCGCGCTCGGTCGTGGGGCAGATGCAGCAGGTTGCCCTGGCCTCGCCGATCAGGGCGATGTCGTGGTCGGAAAGGTGGGTGGCATGGACAAGGGTGGTGTCGGGCCCTAGCGCGCCCGCATCGGACAGCACCGCGGTGGGGGTCCGATCGTGCACATCCAGGCACGCCCGGTTCTCGTCCGGCTGTTCGGACACGTGAACGTGGAGTGGCAGGCCGTTCTCGCCCGCCCATTGGGCCGCTGTTTCGATCGAGGATGGGTCGACGGCGCGCACCGAGTGGACCGCCGCCCCTACCTTCGCGAGCGACCCGGAGACACCGGCCGTCAACCGCGCCACCCGCTCCGTCCAGGCACGCACGGATCCGTCGCTGAACCTGGCCTGTTCCGGACCGGGAGGCGCATACCCCGACCCCGACTTGGAGGAGAAGCCTCCGTGAAGGTAGAGCGTGTCGAGCAGGGTCAGGCGGATCCCGGCGTCCCGCGCCGCGGCTACCAGGCTGAGCCCCATCGCGTTGGGGTCGTCGTAGCGGCCCCCGCCGGGCCTGTGGTGGATGTAGTGGAATTCGCCGACCACCCCGATGCCTGCCAGGGCCATCTCGGCGAAGGTGGCCCGGGCGAGGTGGTAGTAGTTGTCGGGATCCAGGTTGGCCGCCACCCCGTACATCAGGTCGCGCCAGGTCCAGAAGGTTCCGCTCCCGCCATGCGTCCGGCCCCGCAGCGCCCGGTGGAACGCGTGGCTATGGACGTTGGCCAGGGCCGGGATGGTCAGTCCGGGCAGCTCGACGGCGCTGCGGGGCGCAGTGGCCCGGCCGGACGCGACCGAGACTATCCGACCCCCTGCCACTTCGATCACGACCCCCGGGGTGGCTTGGGCACCTCCGAGCCAGGCCAGTTCGCACCAGTAGCGGCTGGTCATGACCCGACCTCGGCCACGAACCGGTTGATACGTTCTACGAAAGCGTCGCGGTGATGCCGGTCGAACTCCTCCCAGGTGCTGAGGGTCTTCGGATCGATCCGGTCGACTACCAGCACCCCGTCCAAGTGGTCGCACTCGTGCTGCCAGGTCCCGGCTGTCAGGCCCCGGAGTACCTGTCGGTGGTGGAGCCCATCGCGGTCGGCATAACGAACCCGCAGGTTCACCGACCGTTTCAGTTCGCCCCGTAATGGCACGGACAGGCACCCCTCGTTGATCACGACCGTCTCGTCGTCGAGTGGCTCGAACCGTGGATTGATGGCCACCGTAAGGGGGATGGGTGGCTTGTAGGGGTAGCGTGGGTTCTCGTCGACCTCCATCACCATGATCCGGACCGTCTCTCCAATCTGGTTGGCGGCGATCCCCGAGCCGTTGGCGTGGCGCATCGTGTCGATGAGATCGTCGATCAGTTCCTGGATGGCCGGGGTCGGGATGTCCTCGTTCGCTACCTCCGCCGCCCGTACTCGCAACGTCGGGTGGCCCACCGAGAGGATCCGGCGAACTGTCATCGCGGGTTCCACCGAGGGTGGTCCGCAGTCGTGACTCCCCCCGGGATCGTCCGGACGGCATGCCACATCGGGTCCGAGTCGTAGTCCCAATACTTGGAGACCTCAACGATCACGCTGCCGTCTCCGACCGGGCCTCCGCGTACCCGCCCGTTGTGGATGCGGACGCTGTGGAACACCCGGGGAGACAGATCCTCGGCTGCTTCTATGTGAATGGCGCTGTGTCGCCAGGCTTCCCGGTCCCCGACCTCCTGGTGAACCACCAGGTTCGCCCACTGGTTCGGGATCAGCTCCATGGAGCTGTAGCTGAGTATCCCGGGGTACTGGCGGAACTCGGAGATCACGTCGAAGTCGAACTCGTCGATCTGGTTGGCCTCTTCGGTCGAACGCCGGTTCCCGATGAAGCCGACGATCAGCACATCCGCACCCGTCAAGAGGGTTGCCGGATCGCACATCACGACCCTGCGTCTCAGTCCGTCCTCGTGCCAGTTGATGAGCTGGTAGGGACGGAGAGTCGCTTCGCCGGTCTTGGTCTGCAGAAGTAGGACGCGCAGGTCTGCCAGCAGGCGATTGAGGACGGCAAGATCCGCCTCGTAATGCCGGACCTCGGCGCAGGGATGGCCGGCGGGGTTCAGGTCGGTACGCAGACGCACAGGGCTGTAACGGACAGGTTGCACTCGACTCCTTTCAATAGTCGGTCGCTACGCCGCCCTCGGCGACGCGGCGGCCCACGAACTCCTCCAGTTCCTCACGGACGGCCGGCTCCATAGGTGGTTGCTCGTAATCGTCGAGGAACTTGCGAGCTAGCGAAACCGTTCGCTGGGCGGGGTCGGGCCGGCCGGCCTCCTCCCAGGACTCGAAGTTGCTCCAATCCGACAGCAGCGGAGCATGGAAGGCCTCCCGGTAACGGGCTTGGGTGTGGGCGGTCCCGAAGAAGTGACCTCCCGGGCCCACATCTGCGATCGCCTCGAGCGCCAGCGCGCCCTCGTCGGTAACTGGCGGCTCCAATGCCGCGCAGATCATCTGCAGCAGATCGGCGTCCAGCACCATCTTCTCGAACGACGCTCTGAGCCCGCCTTCGAGCCATCCGGCCGCGTGCAGTATCAGGTTGGCTCCCCCCATGACCGCGCCCCAGAGCGAGAACATGCTCTCGTAGGTGGCTTGGAGGTCGACCGCGTTGGAGGCGTTGGCATTCGAGGATCGGTAGGGGAGGCGGTAGCGTCGCGCCAGTTGGCCGCCTATGAGAGCGGCCTGAAGGTACTCGGGGGTGCCGAAGGCGGGCGCCCCGGATTGCATATCGACGTTGGATGTGAACCCCCCGTATGCCACCGGTGCTCCCCTGCGAACGGCCTGGGTGAGCGCGATTCCTGCCAGGGCCTCCGCGTTCTGCTGTACGAGAGCCCCGGCGATGGTCACCGGCGCCATCGCCCCGGCCAGCGTGAACGGGGTGATCACCACCGGCTGGTTCCGGATCGACAACTCGAGGATCCCCTCGATCATGGGGGTGTCCAGGCGGAGTGGGGACGACGTGTTGACGATCGTGTAGATCGACGGCTGGGTGTCGAGGTCGTCCTCGTGTATCCCGCGGGCGATGCGGGCCATCTCGATGGTGTCCAGGGTCCGCTGCCGTCCGAGGCTGTAGGTGTGGATGGCCTTGTCGCTGAGGGTAAGCAGGTCGAAGGTGGCGTGCAGGTGTCGGACGGATGGATGGACGTCGGTGGGCTCGACCGGGTAGCCACCGTGGAGGTGGACGACGTTCAGATGCTGGCTAAGGCGGATGAGTTGTCTGAAGTCCTCCCGGTTGCCGGCGCGCCGGTCACGGCCGAGGCCGGAGACGTTGGGTGGGCTGGCCACAGCTGTGAACGCCACCGAGCGTCCTCCGAGGTGGACGTGGTGGGAAGGGTTGCGGGCGTGCAGCGTGAACCCGCCCGGCGCGCAGCCGACCAGTTCGGTGATCATGCCGGGATCGAACCGCACCCGAGCGGAGTCGGGATCGACTTCGGCGCCCTCCCGACGGAGCATCGCCCTGGCGTCGTGGTGCAGGATGTCCATCCCGACATCGCGGAGCACCTTCAGGGACGCCTCGTGGATGGCTTCGAGTTCGTCGGCGGAAACCGCCCTTACCGGCTCCCAGGGGAGGCGGGGCTGGCGGAAGGCCCGCTGCGGGTTCGAGGGTCCGCGCTTCGCTACCCGGGCTCGCCGTCCTCCGCGTCGACGCCGTGCGGCCACTATCGAGGTCTCGTCTCCGCCATCGGTACGCGTACTCCCCGGTCGGAGGCCACCCGCGCGGCCAACTCGTAACCGGCGTCCACGTGGCGCATGACTCCGGTCGCTGGATCGTTGAGAAGCACCCGCTCCAGTTTCTCGGCTCCCAGGTCGGTGCCGTCGGCGAGGCACACCTGTCCGGCATGTATCGACCGGCCGATCCCGACCCCTCCACCGTGGTGGATGCTGACCCATGCTGCGCCCGAGGCCGTGTTGACCAGCGCGTTGAGAAGCGGCCAGTCTGCGATGGCATCGCTGCCGTCCGCCATGTCCTCGGTTTCGCGGTAGGGCGAGGCGACCGATCCGGAGTCGAGGTGATCGCGCCCGATCACAATCGGGGCCTTCAACTCGCCGGAGCGGACCATGTCGTTGAACCGCAACCCCAGCCGGTGGCGCTCGCCGTAGCCCAGCCAGCAGATCCGGGCGGGAAGCCCCTGGAAAGCAACCCTTTCCCCGGCCAGCCTGATCCAACGTGCGAGGCCCTCGTCGTCGGGGAACTCCTCGAGTACAGCCCGGTCGGTTGCCTCGATGTCTGCCGGGTCACCCGAGAGCGCCACCCAGCGGAATGGTCCCTTGCCCTCGCAGAAGAGGGGCCGTATGTAGGCGGGCAGGAAACCCGGATAGGCGAACGCCCGGTCGTATCCGCCGAGTTCGGCCTCGGCCCGCAGGCTGTTTCCGTAGTCGAACACCTCCGCCCCCGCGTCGAGGAAGCCGACCATGGCCTCGACGTGGGCAGCCATGGCGGCGCGGGAGCGCCCGACGTACTCGTCGGGTTTGGCGTCCCGGAGTTCGGTGGCCTCGTCGAGAGACAGGCCATTGGGGACGTAGGTCAGCGGATCGTGAGCGGAGGTCTGATCGGTCACTATGTCGGCGGCGACTCCGTCGGCCAGGAGTTGTGGCACCAGATCCGCCGCGTTCCCGACCAACCCCACCGAAAGGGGCCGGCGGGCTGCAACTGCCTCCGTACAGAGGCGCAGGGCGTCCGCGTAGCTGTGGGCCACGACGTCGAGGTACCGGGTCTCGACGCGGCGTTCCGCCCGGTCGGGGTCGACCTCGATGCACAGGGCCACCCCGTCGTTCATCGTGATGGCCAGGGGTTGGGCGCCACCCATCCCTCCCAGCCCGGCGGTGACGGTGAGGGTTCCGGCCAGGGAACCGCCGAATCGCTTCCGCGCGATGGCGGCGAAGCACTCGTAGGTGCCCTGCAGGATCCCCTGGGTGCCGATGTATATCCACGACCCGGCCGTCATCTGCCCGTACATCGTCAGTCCGAGGTGTTCTAGGCGCCGGAACTCGTCCCAGTGGGCCCAGTCGGGGACGAGGTTGGAGTTTGCGATCAACACTCGCGGTGCCCATTCGTGGGTGCGGAGGACTCCCACGGGTTTCCCGGACTGGACGAGCATCGTCTCGTCGCCGGCGAGGGAAGTGAGGGTCCGGATCATGGCGCGGTACGCGTCCCACGATCTGGCCGCGCGGCCGGTACCGCCGTAGACCACGAGGTCGTCAGGACGTTCGGCGACCTCGGGATCGAGGTTGTTCTGCAGCATGCGGAAGGCGGCTTCCTGCGGCCAGCCGCGACAGGTCAGACCGGTGCCGGTGGGAGCGCGGACACCTCCGGTCGGCGCGCCTGTGCTGGGTTTCCTGTTTGCCGTCATTGCAGGCCTCGGATCTGCACGGATGGGTTCTCGAAAGGTGAAAGTACTTCTTGAATATTAGAGAGCCCGGGTCTATTCTGTCAATAACTAGAAGTCTATTTCAGATACTGAAATCAAGCTGACCACACGGTCAGAGGAATGGTTGAGCAAGAGTGACCGTCACACGAACAGAATCCACAAGCCGAGGCGGGTCGACGCTGCATGCATCGCGGTCCGCGGGGAGGGTCCTTCGCCTGCTCGACACGGTGGTGACCGGGGGATCGGTCGCCTTGACCGACGCTGCCGCGGAGACCGGCATACCGATCAGCACCGCCCTTCGCCACCTTCGGGTCCTGACCGGCCATGGTTATCTGGTGCGAAATGACCTGGGTAGGTATTCGGTCGGGCCGAGTTTCGTGCGGATAGCGCTCGCCGCCTTCCAGTCGGGTCCGTACGCCCGACTGACCGCGGCGGCCCAGCCGGCCCTTCAGCACTTGGCGGAGGTGACCGAAGAGTCCGCCTACCTGGCGGTCAGGGACGGGACCGAGGCCGTCTACATCGCTACGGTCGAGAGCCGGCGAGCCATCCGCCATGTCGGATGGGTGGGCAAGTCGGTGCCCATCGAAGGTACGGCGGTGGGGGAGGCTCTGACGAGCAAGGACATCCGGTTCGGCAAGCGCCCTGCGCCCTTCTTCAATACCGGCGCTATCGAACCGGACGTGACCGCGGTGGTCGCACCCATCCAGTGGTCGATGGGGATCGCAGGCGCCTTCTCGGTGCTGGGCCCCGCCGAGCGGATGGTCGGAGATCGCCTCGATCTCATCACCGAGGCCGTAGTAGAAGCCGCTGTGGAGACCTCGCTCGCCCTCCTGCCACGGTAAGGGTGTTTGGATGACGTTGAGTCTTGATGGCCCTGGAGTGACCCTTTCGGATGTGGTCGATGTTGCCCGCCGAGGGGTGGAAGTACGCCTTACGAATGCAGCGTTGAAGCGCATGAGCAGCGCTCGCTCCATCGTCGAACACCTGGCGGAGGGTGACCCGGCATACGGAGTCACGACCGGGTTCGGTGCTCTGGCGACCACCACGATTCCCGCTGAACGAAGGGCCGACCTGCAGCGTTCGCTGATCCGTTCCCACGCAGCGGGGATGGGGCCTCCTGTGGAAACCGAAGTGGTCAGGGCCATGATGTTCCTGCGGGCTCGTACCTTGGCGCTCGGGTACTCGGGCGCACGGCCGGTAGTCGCCGAGGGTCTCGTCCGCCTGCTGAATGCCGGGATCGTCCCCAGGGTGCCGGAGTATGGCTCCCTCGGGGCGAGCGGGGACCTGGCCCCGCTGGCCCACGTCGGCTTGGTCCTCATGGGTGAGGGTGAGGTGGTTACCGGCGGCGGATCCACCCGCGCCGCCGATGTCCTGGCGCGAGAGGGGATCGCGCCGGTGGTGCTGGCCGAGAAAGAGGGCTTGGCGCTCACCAACGGCACCGACGGCATCCTGGGAATGCTCTGCCTTGCGATATACGATGCCGAGTTCCTGCTCGCCGACGCCGACATCGTGGCGGCGCTCACCGTCGAGGGTCTCCTGGCCACCGACCGGGCATTCGCAGCCGACCTTCAGGCACTGAGGCCACATCCGGGACAGGCGACGAGCGCTGCCAACCTGCGCAACATCCTGGCCGGATCCCCGATCGTCGCCAGTCACCGCAGTGGCGACCTCCGGGTTCAGGACGCGTACTCGGTGCGCTGCACGCCGCAGGTTCACGGCGCGGCTCGTGACACGCTCGGTTTCGTGACGGAGGTCGCCTGGAGGGAACTCGAGTCTGCCATCGACAATCCGATGGTCCTGCCGGACGGACGGGTCGAGTCGTGCGGCAACTTCCACGGGGCCCCGGTCGCTCTGGCCGCCGACTACCTGGCGATCGCCCTGGCCGAGGTGGGGGCGATCGCCGAGCGGCGCCTGGACCGCCTGCTCGATCACAACCGCTCGCATGGCCTGGCACCCTTCCTCGCGGACGATCCCGGCGTCGACAGCGGTCTCATGATCGGCCAGTACACCGCGGCCGCCATGTGCGCCGAGAACCGGCGCCTGGCCGCCCCCGCCTCGGTCGACTCCTACCCCACCTCCGCCATGCAGGAGGATCACGTCTCGATGGGCTGGTCCGCGGCCCGCAAGCTCCGCCTGGTGATCGAGAACGTACGCCGTATCCTGGCAATCGAGTGGGTCACCGCCGCAAGGGCCGTGGAACTCCGCGCACCCCTGGAGCCGGCGGCCGGCACCGCCGCGGCCGTCAGGCTGTTGCGAAGCTGCGTGCCAGGACCAGGCCCGGATCGCATCCTGTCACCGGAACTCGCCGCAGCTGAGGAACTTCTCAAGCGGGAGGCCCTGGTGGATGCGGTCGAGGCCGTGGTAGGCCCGGTCGCTTGACCGTGCTGCGTTCCGATTCCGGTCACACGGGTTGGCAGTGTCACGAGCGGGATCCTGGAGTGAACGGGCGCCGCCGCTAGGACGAAAGGCCCTCCAACTTCGACACCAGTTCGTCGACCTGGGCGAGGTAGTGCTCGACGGTCTCGCGCGGCAGCCAGCCTTCGTAGAAGTTGGTGTGCAGGGCTGCGGCCGCTGCGAAGGCGGTTCGTATGTCGCGATCCCCGGTCTGGTCGACAATTAGGTTGACAGCGCGCCAGAGCTCGTGATGGCCATTGTGGGGCCAACCCCCGGCCTCGGCGACGCTTTTGACCATCTGGGCAGCAGCACCCCAGCCCTTCTCCGAAGCCTGTAACAGGTCGTCTTCGGCCAGGTAGGTGTGTACTTTGGTGAGGTATTCCCGTCCGGTGACGTTGTAATACCGTATCTTAGTTGTCATAGGGACATCATATCGTGATTGTGAGATAAAGGGAAGAGGCGTGCTGCACCCCAGCAGGTTGGCCTTCCGGCGGGCGAAGGTGCATCCGTAGAGCTTCCAACTCGGCACAGCCGAAACCTCTCAGGGAGGAGGCCCTGGTAGATGCGTGAGAGCGAGCGGTACTGACCTCACTGTCTCGCCGACGTAGGGATTAGGCTCGACGCCGACTGAAGCTGGTGCCTTCATACGGGGGTAAGTACCTGTGCAGGGCCGGCGGATATAGGTAACAGCCTCCTGGAGTGACGGAACTGAAATGAAACAAGAAATCCGCAGCGATGGCGCGGCGGCGCCGGCCGGCCCCTACTCGCAGGGTATGCGGGTTGGCAACCTCGTATTCACGGCAGGGATGGGCCCTCTCGACCCGGAGACCGGCAAGGTGGTCGGCGACACCATCGAAGAGCAGACCGAACTAACCATCGACAACCTGAGCGCGGTTCTCGAAGCGGCCGGCACCAGCCTCGACCACGCCGTCAAGGCAACGGTGCACCTGCAGGATCTCGGCGACTTCGCGGCCTTCAACCGCGTCTACGAGCGACGGTTCGGAGACCCCAAGCCGGTCCGCACCACCGTCGGCAGCGACCTGCTCGGCATCATGGTCGAGATCGACCTGGTAGCCGTCGTCCCCTAGGCTGCACAGTCGGGCAGACTTGTGTGGATTGAAGTCCCTTACGTGTGTGGCATAGATATCCGAATAATTGTGGGATAGAACCACTGATTAATGTAGGATACGGGGAGAACCCTCGTGTGAGGTGACGAGTGCTCGCAGATCCAGGCTACGCCACTCCAGAGCGGGTGTATCTGGATCGAATCGTAGACGCCGAGGTTCCGGTGGCGTTGGGCTCCGCGGGGGCAGTGCTGATCGAAGGTCCGAAGGGGTGCGGCAAGACTTGGACCGGTCAGCGCTTCGCCCGGAGCGAGATCATGCTGGAGGAACGCCCCGATCTCTGGGACATCGCTTCCCAGGTGCCGGACCTCCTGCTCGATGGCGCAACGCCCCGCCTGCTCGACGAGTGGCAGCGTGTCCCGGAGCTGTGGCACCTGATGCGCGCTTCGTGTGACCGGCGCGGTCGGCCTGGCCAATTCATTCTCACCGGGTCCGCAGTTCCGGCTGACGAACTCACCCGCCACTCGGGCGCCGGACGGGTGAGTCGTGTCCGCATGCGCCCTATGTCGCTCACCGAAAGCGGACTATCCGAACCGGTCGTGTCCCTGGGTGGGTTGCTGGAGGGTCGGACACCTCCCGCCGCGGAGTCGCCCGTCAGCGTCACCACCCTCGTGGAGGTCGCATGCAGGGGTGGCTGGCCTCGACTGGTCGGCGCGCCGATCACCGAAGCCCGCCGCTTCACTCGCGATTACCTGGGTGATATCTGCCGCGTCGACATCTCCGCGGTGGACGGAATCCGCCGCAGTCCCACGCGAGTCATGCGCCTGTTGCGGTCACTCGCTCGGAACGTGGCCACTACCGCGGGGTGCCGGAAGCTGGCTTCGGAGACAGGCGGCGACACTCCGGTGGACCGCACCACCGTCAAGACCTATCTGGATGCGTTGAGCCGCTTGTTCGTCGTCGAGGACCTACCGGCCTGGAACACGCATCTCAGGTCTAGGACGATCCTGATCCGCTCCCCGAAACGCCACTTCGTCGATCCGTCCCTGGCGGCGGCGGCGCTCGGAGTCGGCCCGGAACGGTACTTAAGTGACCTGGGCGCCTTCGGTTTCCTCTTCGAGTCCATGGTCGTCCGTGACCTACGCATCTACGCCCAGGCTCACGATGCCGACGTCTACCACTACCGGGACACCTACGGATTGGAGGCCGACGCCATCATCGAGACCGGAGACGGCCGGTGGATCGCCGTCGAGGTCAAGCTCGGGGGTATCTCCTCCATCGATAGCGCGTCCGCGGCGTTGCTGAAGCTAAGAGACCGCGTATCTAAGGAACGAGCGGCGACGCTAGCCCGGTTGATGGTCGTCACCGGCGGCCGGTACTGCTATCAACGTCCTGACGGGGTGGCGGTCGTGCCTTTGGCATGCCTAGGCCCCTGAGTACCCGCCGCTCGACATAGAAGTCACTGTCACAGGCGCTCCGTACAATCGATGCAGACGGTGTTCCACCGAGCCCGTCGACGACTGACCTGGGTTCAATAAAGGGAGAGCGGATGCCCAAACTCAAAGGTAGCCGGTACGAACCGTTGTATGCCGCAGCGCAAGCTTGGGTCGAGGCCGCTCTTGAGGGCGACGGTTCGCTGTTCACGTCAGGGACCGAGATCTGGTCACGACGTCGGATCGACGAGATCCGTCGTCGATTCGTTGAGGGAGCGGATGAGGGTAGCGACTCCTTCCAGACCAAGCTGCAAAGACAACTCGAGGGCGCTGACGACGCGGTGGTCGAACTAATGGCCGAGATGCTTTATGTCCACTTTCTGGCAGTCGGCGAGCGGGGGATGCGGAGCACCACCAAGAGAAGTCGAATCGAGCAGGTATTGACCTGGTCGTCGCGACCGGTGCAACTGCCCCATCAACTGGAGGCGGCGCTGCATGGCTTCGACTGGTACCTCAGCACTCGCCAACAGTTTCGGGCCATCCGGTTTCTAATCCGGTTCGCTGAACGTTGGAAGACACAGAACTCCGGGCAGCGTCAGAACCTGCTCCGAGACCCCTGGCAGTTCAAGGAGATGCTGTGGGGGGTCCCGGTGGATTCCGCCTACATGCAGCGCAACGCGCTTCTCCACTTGGTCCATCCCGACACCTTCGAGCCGATCTCGATGGACCAGGCGAAAAGAAGAGTCGCCAAATCCTTCAGCAAATATGTCTCGGCACCCAACGACGATGTCGACCGGCAACTCGTGCAGATACGGGCCGCTCTCTCCCCGGAGTACGGACCGGAATTCGACATCTGGAGAATCCTAGAGCAGTCAGAATCGCCTCCAGAGCCTCCCGAGCCCCGGGCGCCTACGACCCTGCCTGACTTGGCAGAGAGTCTGTTCATAGGAGTGGAGTATCTGAACCGTATCGTGCTTCTTCTGGAACATCGCCGCCAGGTCATCTTCTACGGACCCCCGGGGACAGGAAAGACGTATGTGGCCCGCAAGCTGGCTGTCCACCTCGCCGGTGACAAGGAGCGAGTTGATTTGGTGCAGTTCCACCCCTCCTACGCATACGAGGACTTCGTAGAGGGATACCGTCCCGCTCCGGTCGAAGGCGGGATGGGCGGGTTCGAACTTCGAGAGGGCCCGCTCAAGCGGATCGCCCGTGCGGCCAAGAATGCACCGGACCGGACGTTCGTGTTGATTATCGACGAGATCAACCGGGGGAACCTGAGCAAGGTGCTCGGTGAGCTCTACTTCCTGTTGGAGTACCGGGATGAGAAGATCAGCTTGCAGTATTCGAATGATCCGTTCTCGTTACCGGACAACCTGCGGATCATCGGCACGATGAACACTGCCGACCGTTCGATCGCGCTGGTCGACTCGGCTCTCCGTAGGCGCTTCCACTTCTCTCCGTTCTTTCCTGATGAACCACCCATCGAAGGTCTGGTGGAGCGGTGGCTGAAGGCGAAGAAGCCCGAGATGACCTGGGTGGCCGAGGTGGTGGATCTGGCTAACCAGAAGCTGGGCCGGCGTCACACCGCTATCGGTCCGAGCCACTTCATGGATGAGGACCTCGACAAAGAGTGGGTCGAGTTGATCTGGGAGCACTCGGTTCTTCCGTACATCGCTGAGCAGTTCTTCGGCGAAGAGGACCGGCTACCGGACTTCCACTTGGACAAGCTGCGGCGCGAAGCTACCCCCACCGCCGACGGAGGAGATGCCGCAGACGTGGGGGAGCAGGATTCGCTAGATGCTTGAACTCACCCTCTCGGAGTACAGGAAGCGGGAAGCTGTCGAACTATCCGCTTCGGACCGTGACGTGCTCGCTGATCGTGCGTCCGTCACCGTCGTACCTTCCTTGGGTAGGGAGGGTGCCTACGACCTCACTCCGGGCTCCACGGTGGGCGTACTCCAGACAGGCACGCTGTCGTTGGAGATACGTCCCAAGCTGCCCATCGACCGCGTGCTCTTCCTTATCTCCTATGCACTCGACATCAAGAAGTTTGGACCGGAGGACTTCCGGTTCGGTGACGCACCAGATCTGTTCGAGGCGATGATTCCGGGCTTCGTGGCGCAGGTCCGCCGCGCCTTCCGCAGAGGCCTGCTCCGCGGCTACCGGGTCGAGGAGGAGGCGTTGCACGGCGTGCGCGGCCGCATTCGTTTCAACGACCAGATCCGGGATCGCTTCGGCATCTTTCCGCCGGTCGAGGTCAGCTACGACGACTTCACCGAGGACACCGAGATGAACCGGCTCATCAAGGCCGCCATCGTGCGTCTCGGACGGATGCGGATCAGGTCGCGGGATGCTCGGACGAGGTTGCGGGCATTCGACCGGGTCCTGGGGCAGGTCACAGACATCGAATACCAGAGAGGCGCGATCCCCGACTTCTCGTTCAACCGCCTGAATCGCCACTACGAACCGGCGATCCGG
This sequence comes from bacterium, assembly GCA_028821235.1. NCBI lineage: Bacteria > bacterium. Next base: position 92,653 of record JAPPGV010000128.1, on the reverse strand, counting down.
CTCGCGCAACTGATACTCCGTTCAACCTCCATCGAGTTCAGCCGCGGCGGCGTGCGGTCCTCGTCCTTCCTGGTGGACATGAACAAGGTGTTCGAGGACTTCATGGTCACGGCTCTTCACGAAGCCCTGCGAGTTACCGGGCGAGACTTCCCGCAGGGCGCATCGGGTCGTCGGATGTGGCTGGCCGGCGACCGGATACGGCTCAAGCCGGACATCTCGTGGTGGGAGGGAAGCCGCTGCGTATTCGTCGGTGACATCAAGTACAAGAAGACGGACTACGGCATCCCGAACGCCGACCTGTACCAGTTGCTCGCCTACACGATCGCGGCCGACCTTCCCAGCGGGCTCCTGATCTACGCCCAGGGCGAAGAGAACCCGATCAGCCACACGATCAAGCACGTCGGCAAGCGGTTGGAGGTCGTGGCCGTGGAACTCTCCGGCCCTCCCGACGAGATCCTCGCCGAGGTCTCCAAGGTCGCGGACACGGTCCGCTCTATGCGTCTCCGCGCCTCGCGTCACCACGCTGCTTGATGAACTAGGAGGAGTGGTGTGAGTGGTGAGTGAGCGGGCGGCCGCCGAAGGGCGGATCGCCTGGGCCAGGAGGCGGATGCCGGTGCTGGGGAAGGCTCTGGCCGAGCTGGCGCAGGATCAGGTGTTCGACGGGCTGACGATCGGGTTCCGGCTTCATCTGGAGCCCAAGACGGCGGTGCTGGTCGAGGGGTTGCTGGCCGCCGGTGCCAGGGTGGTGGCCATGGGCAACGAGGGCACCACCCAGTTCGGCACTGCCGAGGCTCTTGCCGATCGGGGTTGTACGGTGCTTGACCGGCCTGGCGATGGTGAGGACGCGGTCCGAGGTCATCTCGGCCGGATTGCCGCAGCAGGCCCCGATCTGGTGTTGGACAACGGCACCGAGTTGATCGAGGCATGCATTCGCTCCGGCCGGTTACCGGAGGGGGCCACCGAAGAGACCACTTCGGGGGCTTTCCGGCTGCGCGAGAGGTTGTCCGGGGCTGTGACGTTCCCTGTCATCGTGATCAACGACAGCCCGTTGAAGGCGATCGTGGAGAACAAGCACGGGGTGGGTGAGTCGGTGGTGGACGCCATCGTGCGGGCCACGAACATGTCGCTGCACAAGAAGCGGGTGGTGGTGTTCGGCTACGGATGGTGTGGCCGGGGAATCGCCCTCTATGCCCGCCGCCGGGGCGCCGATGTAACCGCGGTGGAGACCGACCCGGTCAAGGCGCTGGAGGCTGCCATGGACGGCTTCGACGTGGCCGGTGCGGACGAAGCGGTCAGAACCGCCGACGTGGTCATCACTGCTACTGGGCGCGAGCGGGTGGTGAGCTACGAACTGATGGAGACGATGCGCGATGGTGCCCTTCTGGCCAACGCCGGCCACACCGATGCCGAGATCGACGTGCTCCGCCTGGAGCGAGAGGCTCCTAGCCAGGTGGTGGCCCCGTCGCTGGACGCTCACGAGTTGCCCGGCGGTCGAACCGTGTTCCTGCTGGCCCAGGGCCGCATCGTCAATCTTGCGGCCGCCGGGGGAATTGGCAACCCCATCGAGGCCATGGATCTCGGGCTCACCCTGCAGGCCCGGTCGCTTGCCGCCCTGGCCACTTCCGGTAGCGAGTTCCGACCGGGTCCCCAGCCGGTGCCCCGGTTGATCAACGAGCAGACAGCCACCTCCATGCTCGAGTCCATGCGCCAGGCACCGGCCCGGCTCTCGCCTCCGTTACCTGGGGATTCCGATGGTTGAGGGACGATGGCGGATGCGGGAACCGATCACGCCAGCGTCACCACGTTCCTGCCCAGGACGCGGCGGTCTTTCAGGCTGAGGATGGCGGCCTCGAGCCCGTCGAGGCCGGTTCGGTTGGCGATTACGGTCTTCAGTTGGCCTTGTGCGGCCAGCGCGATGGCAGTCTCTAGGTCGTTCTTGGAGCCGGCGGCCGAGGTCAGGATACGGAGTTCGTTCCTGATCAGGGCTCCCGGGTGGATATCCAGGGGCTGGCTCGTGTATCCGATCTGGATGAAGGCGCCGGCGGGGGCCAGGCAGCTGAACCCGGCGTGCATCGTTTCTCTCGTCCCGACTGTCTCGAAGAACGCGTCCGGTGCACGGCCCAGTAGCCGGCGGGCTTGCCGGTCCAGATCCTCGTAACCTTGCGGATGGTCGATCAGGATCCCTGCCCGCGCACCGAGGCTCCGTGCCAGATCCAGCTTGGCGGGGTCGTCCGCCACCGCAAGGACGGCGGCGCCGGCTAGCGCCGCCACCTGGATGAGCATCAGACCGACCCCTCCGACGCCGTTCACCACCACGGGATCTCCGATCCCGATTCCGGCCAGGCGGACGGCGTGAACCGCGGTCATCCCACTGCAGGCGAGCACCGCCCCCGCCTCGAAGGTGACAGTCTCGGGCAGAGGAACGAGGTTAGCCTCCGGGACGGCCACGTATTCGGCAAAGCCTCCATCGACGGTGAAGCCGATCATGCCGTTCGAGCGTTCGCACAGGCGATCCCGGTTCGAACGGCAGTAGCGGCAGGCTCGGCAGTTGACCACGTTGTATATGGCCGCCCGCTGGCCCCGAACCCCGGCATCGGTCGCCGGATCGCACACGGTTCCCGCTACTTCGTGTCCGAGTACTCGCGGTTGGCCTCCCGGGTCGAGGAGGCCTTCGAGGAAGTGGAGTTCCGTCCCGCAGACACCGGCGGCGGCGACCCGGACGACAACCCAACCGCTCGGCGGCTCGGGCAGTGACCGGCGCGCCAGCCGCAGGGTTCGATCGCGGCTAAGTTCCGCAGCCGTCATCGTCCTGGGAGGCTGCCGCAGAGAGGTGTCCGCCATCCACGGGAGAGTAGTGCCCGCTCGATGCCCCGCCGATGACGGTCACGACATCCCGAACCCGACCATCCTCCCTCACATGGCAGCAAACCTCCAGGAACGAGAGCGTTTTTTCGGCTGCCAGAGTTGCGTCTACGATCAGCCCGCAACGCCAGCGGAGCGACAGGGAGGTTCGGGAGACAGTGTCTGCAGGTTCCGCCTCCCGGACTCCAGGTAGTGGATCGTCGCTTACGATCGACCGCATAACCCAGGTATTCGAGAAGAACGGGCAGCCCTTGGTGGCGTTGCAGAACGTTTCGCTGAAGGTGAGGAAGGGTGAGTTCCTCACCCTGGTCGGGCCCTCGGGGTGCGGCAAGTCGACACTTCTCAAGATCATCGCCGGTCTCCTGAGCCCCACGTCGGGAAGCGTGTATCTCGGGAGAAACGCCATTGTCGAGCCTCGGGAGGAGATCGGTCTGATGTTCCAGACCTCGACACTCTTCCCATGGCGCAACGTGATCCGTAACATCTCCCTGCCGCTCGAGATCACCGGCACGATGGGGCTGGACGGAGAACAACGGATCGCGGACGTGATCGAGTTGGTCCGCCTCGAAGGCTTCGAACAGCACTACCCCCGCGAGTTGTCCGGCGGAATGCAGCAACGCGTGGCCCTGTGCAGGCTGCTGGTCTCGGAACCGGACCTTATGTTGTTAGACGAGCCGTTCGGCGCCTTGGACGAGTTCACCAGGGAACACCTGAACAGCGAGTTGGCAAGGATCGCGGAGCATGAGCACAAGACCATGGTGTTCGTGACCCACAACATCAGGGAGGCCGTGTTCCTGTCGGACCGGGTGGCGGTCATGGGAACGAAACCGGGCCGCATCCTGGATGTGGTCGAAGTCGAGCTTCCCAGGCCGCGAGTCCCGGGGTCCCGGCGGCTGCCGGAGTTCACCGAGACCGTCAACTACATCCGCGAAGTGCTGGGTCTCTTCTAGGGAGGGAAGGAGTTCCGAATGGACACCGACACCATGTCCGACGCCGGTGCTATCGGAGTGGACTCTCTGCCCGAGTCCAGTCCCGATTCCCGATTCCGCAGGATGAGTACCCAGATCCTGCTCACGGGCGCGGTTGTGGTCGGTTTCTGCCTTATCTGGGAGTTTCTCAGCTGGCTCGATCCATCCTTCTGGCCGGAGATCGTCCTGTCCAAGCCATCCGAGATTATCCCGGCGTTCTTCGAGGCCATCACTACCCCCTTCGTCCTATGGCACTTCTGGGTGACCTTCCAGGAGACAGCGATCGGCTTCGTCCTGGGAGCCGGCGGAGGGTTCCTCCTGGGAACCTACGTAGCCCTGGTGCCGACGTTCAGAAAAGCCTTCTACCCGGTGATCATCCTGTTCCAGTCGACCCCCCGGGTGGCCCTGGCACCCGTATTCATCGCCTGGTTCGCGTTCGGGATCGCCTCGAAGATCGCGCTGGCGGCGACCATCTGCTTCTTCCCGGTCCTGATCAACACCATCACCGGGTTGACCGTCATCGACGAGAACGCTGGACTGCTCATGAGGTCGCTGAGGGCCACCCGGTGGCAGACCTTCCGCCATCTGCGGCTTCCTAGTTCCGTCCCTACCGTCTTCGCCGGGCTCAAGGCGGCTCTAACCTTCGCACTGATTGGCGCCATTGTGGGCGAGTTGACCGCCACCAACGAGGGGGCCGGCCACTTGATCGAGACGGCGGCTTTCCAGTTTCGCAGCGACGATGTGTTCGCATACCTTTTGATGCTGGCTCTCATAGGTCTGGCGCTGTTCCTGCTGGCTGCCCGGTTGGAGCGGAACCTGCTCTTCTGGCACGTGGATGTCGACTAGACCACCTAGATAGAATCGTTGTGAGCACGGCGCTCACCGAGACAAGGAGGAACGTATGAAACCAACTACCCGCTGGGCACGACCCTGGTCGGTCATGCTGGCGCTTGCCGTCGTACTGGCGATGATCGGAGCCGCGTGCGCGGAGGACGAGGAACTCCGGGACGTGAACCTTGCCCTGTCGACGACGAGTGGGTTCGGTTACGGCTACTGGATCGCCGTAGGCCTCGGATACTACGAGGACGAGGGTCTCAACGTGAGCCTCCAGGGTACGGGCGGATCATCCGATGTCGCGCAGATCCTGGCCGCCAACAACGCCGAGGCGGGAATGGGTGTTCCGGGAGCGATGCTGCCCGCGATCGAGGCCGGTGCGGGCCTCTACCCGTTCTTCACCTACGCCTACGGTGAGGTATTCGACGTGGTCGTCCCAGCCGGATCGTCGATCACGAACATCGGTGGTCTGGCCGGACTGAAGATCGGTATCTCGGAGTTGGCCGGTGGAGAGGTTCCACTGGTGCGGGCATTGCTGGTTGAAGCAGGACTGGACCCCGACTCCGATGTCGAGATCATCGAGGTGGGCACCAATGCTCCGAGCGTCAAGGCGTCTCTGGACGACGGCCGGATCGACGCCTACTCGTCCGCCAAGTCGGACATAGCTTCGATGAACGCGGCGGGCCTCGACACGGTGTCGATCGCGCCTGCCTCGCTCAATACCCTCCCGGCTGAGGGCCTGCTGGCGGCCGAGGACTTCAAGGACGACGACGAACTGCTGATAGGTCTTGGCCGTGCCACGGCTAAGGGCCAGTTGGTGGCCTACGCCAACATCGACGGCGCGGTGTGCGTTCTCAAGGAACTCATTCCCGAGGAGTTCACCGACGATGCCGAAGGGCGGGCCGGTTTGGCTGCCGTCATCGAGATCACCACTGCCCCTCAAGAGGGTGGGGACTACGTGTTCGGTTTCCTCGACGCGGCCGGGTGGAATACGTATGTGAACATCTTCATCCAGGGTGGCCTGATCTCCCAGCAGATCGACATGGGCCAGTACGTCATCGACGACCTGCTCGACGAGATCAATGACTTCGACCAGCAAGCGATCATCGACGAGGCCAACGACCTGGAAACCGACTGCTGATTGGCTCCTGATCGGATACTGACAAACGCATCTTTCTTCGCTGACGGCGACCGTCCTATCGGGGCGGTCGCCGTCAGCGGTCAGAGGATCCGTTGGCTGGGCGATCTCGACGAAGTAAGGGACGCGGTGGCCGGCAGTGCCGAGGTCGTCGACCTCGGTGGCGGAGTTGCCTTCCCCGGATTCGCCGACAGCCACGTCCATGCGGTCAACTACGGCCGATCCCGGATGGGGGTCCCGTGCTGGCCTTCCGACGTGGCGTCGGTGACCGAGATCGTCGGGCGAGTGCGGGAGGCCCACCGGAGCCTGGCGCCGGGCCGCTGGATAAAGGGCCGCGGATACGACCCGGCCCGGCTGGCCGAGCGGAGGGCGCCCACCGCCACCGAACTCGATGTCGAAGCCGGGCGCTGCGTCGTTCTGGACAGCTTCGACTTCCACCGCCGGGTCGTCAACCACGCCGTTCTGGAAGCGGCGGGGATCTGTGCCGACACACCGGACCCGCCCGACGGCGAGATCGTCCGCGACGAACACGGCGAGCCGACGGGCGAGTTCCTCGACGGTGCCCGGAGCCTGCTCGATCCCGTGATACCTCCGTGGTCGGACACCGAGGACGAGCAGGCGATCGACCTGGCCACAGACTACTTCCTGTCGCTGGGCTTCACCTACGTGACCAACGCCGCCCCCTTGACCATGTCCCGGCTCGGTGAAGAAGTGGCGGCATTCCTACGGATGAGTGAACGTGATGCTCTACGGCTCCGGTTCACGTCGATGATCAGGGCTGAACTTCTCGATGCCGCAGGTGATCTGGGGCTGCGTCCTGGAGTAGGTGAGACCGGCTTCCGGATCGGAGGGGCCAAGGTATTCGTGGATGGTGCCTTCGGACCGCGTACGGCTCTCCTGTCGGCGCCTTATGAGGACTCGTCGTCATGCGGTTCGATGCACCTCGATGAGCGCCATCTCGAGTCCACAGTCCGCAAGGGGTCACGTGTCGGATGGCAGATGTGCGTCCACGCCATTGGCGATGCCGCCGCCGAAACCGTGGCGGACGTGCTCGCCGCGTATCCACCGGTGGGCGGGACCCGGTCGCACCGGATAGAGCACTGCTGCCTCACGTCGCCAGGCACGATTCACACCATGCGCCGGGCCGGGATCATTCCGGTACCGCAGTTGGCCTTCCTCAGGTTGCGCTCGGCCGACTTTCTGGCCGCGCTGGGGGAGCGGAGGGTCGGGCAGCTGTACCCGCTGCGGAGCTGGCTGGACGCCGGTCTCAAGCCGGTCCACAGTTCCGACACCCCCGTGATACCCGACGCCTCCCCCATGGCCGCGGTGGCGACCGCGACCGCCCGTGTGGACGCGGAAGGAAACGTGTGGGGACCGGAGGAAGGGATCGACTTCGACGAGGCGATAACGATGATGACCCGCTGGGCGGCCGAAGCCGACGGACTCGGTCACGAACGGGGCCGGATCGCTCCCGGCTACCTGGCGGACTTCACGGTCCTGCCCCGCGATCCCCGCCCGCTACCTCCCGACGAGTTGGCGGCGACGTTTCCATCGATGACCATCGTGGGCGGCGATGTCGCCTGGCGGGATGGGTCGGTCGACTAACCGTTGGCATGACTCCGTGATCGACCTTCACGCTCACTACCTGCCGCCGACGCTGCTCACTTGGGCGGAAGAGGGTCATCTGCCGGCCCGCCTCCGCCGCGATGGCCGTATTCTCGAGTTCCCATCAGGTCCCTCGCGGCCGGTTCCGCCACCTCTCATGGACCTGCCCGACCGGACCCGGTGGATGGCGGAACGCGAAATCGACCTCCAAGTGCTGTCGCCCTGGATGGACGTCGCCGGTGACGATCTCCCCGGTAGCGACGCTCGGAGATGGTGTACAGCCATGAACGACGCCACCGCCCTCGACCTCGATGGTCGATCCCGCTTCCGGGCGCTGGCGGCCCTACCGGTGACCGACGGCGACCTGGCAGCCGCGGAACTGCGCCGGTGCGTCGAGCGACTCGGATTCGTCGGGGGCGCCATCCCGACCCAGATCGACGGTAGGGACCTAGATGAGGTCGGCCTGGAACCCCTGTGGGAGGCAGCAGAATCCCTGGGGGTGCTGATCTTCATCCATCCCCATCGGGTGATGGGCGGCGACCGCATGAAGGTCCACTTCCTGGGAAACGTCTGCGGCAACCCGTTCGAGACCACCCTGGCGGCCATGCGCCTCTACTTCAGCGGGGTCGTCACCAGGTGGCCCGGGCTGAGGATCCTGCTGGCCCACGGAGGCGGGACGTTGCCCTACCTGGCGGGCCGGGCCGTGCACGCGTCCCGTCACGCACCCGGTTTCGACTGGGCGGTCGAACATCCGGATTCGATCCTGCAGTGTTTCTATTACGACACCCTGCTCCACGATCCGCGGGCTCTGGCCTTCATGATCGAGTCGGTCGGTCCGGACCGGATCGCGGCCGGGACCGACGCGCCGTTCCCGATGAGCCTCGACTCACCCCTCCCGTTCATAGAGCGGGCCTGCCGCCAGGCCGGTTTAGGGTCGGATAGCCGTCTGAGGATCCTGCGCGGGACCGCCGAAGAACTCCTCTCCGGTTGAGGACGCCGGGTAGGCCACCTTCTCCGGCACCTTGATTCCCGGCGGTCGGTCCGGGTCGGCGCTGCTCGACCGGGACGGCTCGATCACGGATGTCTCGGACGGAGTCGGTGGGGGATACGCCGTCTGGCCAACCGTGGTTCCCCACTTGTGGACGCGGTGGGTTCCCCAGCGGTGGCCCGCGGCGCCTTAGGAGCGGGACCACAAGCAGTCGATCGGGCGCATATGGATTCGGTCACCCATGGAGAGGGCGTAGGGGCCGGTGTGCAAGAGGATGCCGGTTTGGAAGGCGCCCGGGGAAACCGCGTCGAGCCTGTCGCGAAGCCAGCGAAGATGATCCAAGTGCTTCGAGCGGGGGGAGGTGGTGGCCTTGATTTCCACGGCTACGACATCGGCGTTGCTTGCGCCGAGGATGAGGTCGATCTCGCGGCCCTTGTAGTCGCGGTAGTGGGAGAGCGTGGCAGCCCGCGGTAACGCGGAGAGCTGCCGGGCGATCTCGCCTACGACGAAGGTTTCCAGAAGCGGCCCTGTCGCGGGAGCAGTGGGCGAGATCAAGGAATCGGCGTCAGCATCGAGCAGGGCGGCGGCCAGGCCGGAGTCGGAGAGATAGAACTTGGGTCGCCGTCCGGCCCCCGGCGCCAGGCCGCGGGACCACGCCGGGAGCTCGTGAACGAGGAAGACGGTCTGGAGCCACTCGATGTACCCGGCGACTGTCGGCCGGCTTATCCCCAATCGTCGAGAAGCGTCGGAAAGGTTGACCTGCCTGCCGGTTAGTGCGGCGGTCCATCTGAGCAACGGTGGCAGGGCGGAGGCCCTGCGGATGTCGGCAAGAGCGGCGATGTCACGCTGGACGACGGTCTCGACATATCCCTCGAACCAGCGGCGCCGCCGGCCGGGGTCGAGGCTGACGGCTTCCGGGTAGCCTCCCCGACACACCCGCGCCAGGTAGTCGGCGCGGTCAAGCTCTGATGCCGGGATCGGATCGGGGCCGCCTTCGAACCAGAGGTCGATCTCTGTCGGATGAGTTCCGACGAGTTCCGCCTCCGACAGCGGCCACAGGCGGAAGATCTGGACCCGTCCGGCCAGGGACTCGCTGATGTTCGGCACGGTCAGGAAATTGGTCGAGCCGGTGAGTATGAACCTACCGGGCGTCCTCTCTTCGTCGACGAGCCGTTTCACGGCGAACACGAGCCTGTCGCCGCCACGCTGAACCTCGTCGATTACCAGGGGATAGCGTTGATGTGCGAGGAAAGTCACCGGATCGTCGAGAACGCTCTCTCGTAGGCCGTCGTCCTCCATCGACGCGTACGTACCCCCGCGTCCTCTGCGATCATCTTGGCGAGGGTGGTCTTGCCGCTCTGGCGGGTGCCGTGGATCATGATTACCCGGGCCCAATCCATCGCTTCTTCTATCTGGGTTCGGATATGGCGAGCGAACAGGCCCATACCTTGATCCTAGTTCTAATTGACAGATCTCTCTGGCGAAACTTACCATTTGTAACCTTATATAATTGACAAACTCCACCGCTACCACCGGGTCAGGCAGATTCTGAAGTGCGTTACCGGCCGGGGTTGGCGATATGTAATCTGGCCGCGCCTCACTTGGGTATAAGGCCGTCCCCCACTACCGACTCCCAGATATCCGCCTCGCGACTATCGATCCGCTCCTGTAAAGCATCTACGTGGTCATCCTCGAGATCCCTGACAACCAGGTTCTCGGGAAGAATGGGCACCGCGGTCACCAGGCCGGGTTGTCCCAAGGCTTGTTCTATGGCGGTTGCGATCGCCGCGGCCACGCCGGGGACTCCGCCTTCTCCGGCTCCCTTGGTGCCGAGCGGGTTGGTAGCGGTTGGAGCCGTCTCCCCGATGATGGTCTCCATCACGGGGGTTTCTGACAGGGTTGGGAGGAGGTAATCCATGAAGGAAGCCGACTGCGGGTTGCCGTCGTCGTCGTAGGCGAACTGCTCGTAGAGGGTCCCGCCGATCGCCTGAATCGCCCCGCCCTCCATCTGGCCGGCCACCAGCATCGGATTGATCGCCCGCCCTATGTCGTACAGGAGCAGCAGGTACTCGACCGTGACCTCACCGGTGTCGGGGCTCACCCGGACCACCGCCAGGTTGGCGCCGCACGGGTAGACGACCCGTTCGACATCGAACACCGACTCGGCCACAAGGCCCGGGCGCTCGCGCCCGTAGCGAGGGGCTGTGATCGGGTGGAGACGGGTAGCGGCCTCGAAGATCGACATCCCGAAGCCGGGCGAGCCCTGCACTCGGACCCCACCGTCGATGTACTCCAGATCCTCCTTGGCCACTTCGAACTCGACGGATGCCACCTGCTTGGTCAGGTCGATGATCTCGTCTGCAGCCTGTACCAGGGCGCTTCCCGCGGTGACCGTCGACCGGCTTGCGTAGCTACCGGTCCCGTAGGCGGTGCGATCGGTGTCCAGCAGCTCGACCCGGACCGCGCCGTAATCGACCTGCAGCCGGTCAGCCACGATCTGCGCAAGCACGGTCCGTATTCCCTGGCCGACCGAGGAGCACCCGGAGCGGACCCGCACCAGACCGTCCGGATCGACCTCCACCGCACCCGTCTCCCAGGGTCCAAGCCCGGACTTCTCCAGGAACATCGCCAGGCCCACCCCGACAAGCTCTCCGTCGGATCGCCGCCGTTCGACCCCCTTCCAGTCGAAGGACTCCACCAGCCGCGTCAGGATCGAAGGGAAGTCGCCGTCACTGAACAGCATCGGTTCCCCGGTGGAGGACAGCGGTCGAGGATACGGAATCTGGCTGGGCCGGATCAGGTTGCGTAGGCGTACCTCCACCGGATCCATGCCGATCTCGGCGGCGAACAGATCGATCAGGCGCTCGCGGACGAAGCTGGACTCGAAACGTCCGGGTGCCCGGTAGGTGCCGGTGGGCGTCTTGTTGGTGACCACGCACCGGGCCGAGCCCCGGTAGGCGTCCAGGTCGTAGGGACCCGGGATCATCGACAGTGTCAGGTCGGCCACTCGGATGCTGTGGGTACGGGTGTAGGCGCCAACGTCCATGTCGAAGTCCGAGGTGATGGCGGCGATCCGGCCGTCCGCGCCTCCCGCGATCCTGGCCCGGTGCCTCTGCTGGCGTGAGTGGTTGGCCGCTACCAGGTGCTCGCGGCGGTCTTCGATCCAGGAGACCGACCGCCGGAGCCGATTCGCCACCCACACTGCTAGCACATCCTCGGGGTACAGCTCTCCACGAACACCGAAGCCTCCCCCGACGGCGGTCTCGCGCATCCGGATACGGCTGGGCGGCATGCCGAGGAGCTCGGCCGTCGTGCTCAGATTCCAGTGCGGTACCTTGGTGGCTCCATAGACGGTCAGACGTCCCGTGCCCGGGTCGAACTCCACCGCCAGGCCTCTGGTTTCCATCGGGACGCCGCTGTGCCGGCCGATGCTTAACTCGAGTTCGATCACCCGCTCGGCATCGCGCAAGGCGGCCTCTATGTCGCCGAACTCGGCATGCAGGGTCGTCACCAGGTTCCCGGTCTCGAACAGCTGCTCTCCCTGCTCGGCTTGCGGACCCGCGTCGACGACTGCCGGATGCGGGTCGATGTCTGCGAAGACCAGTTCGGCCGCGTCCTCGGCCAGGTAGCGGTCCTCCGCCACCACGACTGCCAGGGGTTCGCCGGTGTAGCGGACCCGGTCGACGGCCAGGAGCGGCTGCAGGTAGGGGAGTACGGTCTCGTCGAACGACACCCTCGGCGGGATGCGGGGCACATGGCCCAGCGAGCCGACCAGATCCTGTGCCGTGAACGCAGCCTCGACCCCCGGGAGGGCGACCGCCTCGGAGGTATCCACCGCCTTCAGGGTTCCGTGGGCTACCGGAGACCGGACCACGACCATGGCGAGTTGGCCGGGCAGGCTTATGTCGGCGATGTAGCGGGCCCGGCCACGCAGCAAGGGGGGGTCCTCGTGCCTCAGCACGGAAGCCCCGATGCCGCCCCGGACGGGGGCGCGCCGATCTGTCGTCATGGATCGGTCCGGAGTAGCGGTCTGTCCGCGGGATGATACGGCCTGTCCGTCCGGTCCGAGTGCCGGTCGGTCGTATCCGTTACCTCGACCAACCGTGGCGGGTGAGATGTCACAGCCGGGTCCGTGGGCCGGCACGGGCGCCGGTAGTACACTGCGGTCCGCATGAAGCCGGCCCGATTCGACTACCTCCAGGCGCGTTCAGTCGACGAGGCTGTGGCGGCTCTGGGTCGGTACGGGTACGACGCCAAGATCCTGGCGGGTGGCCAGAGCCTGGTCCCGGCCATGAACTTCCGCCTGGCCAGGCCGGCGGTGCTGGTCGACATCAACCACGTGGCCGAACTGGATCACATCACCGACGGCGGGACGGCGGTCAGGATCGGATCGCTGGTCCGCCACGTAGCGTTCGAGAAGCCGGTCGTGGACGGTCCTCTCGGGCGGCTCCTGACCCTTGCCGCCCACCATGTCGGCCATCTCCCCATCCGCGTGAGGGGAACCTTCGGTGGCAGCCTGGCCCATGCGGATCCCGCAGCCGAGTGGTGTGTGATCGCCCTGCTGGCCGACGCGGAGATGGTGGCCCGTACCGCCGGCGGTGCGCGTAGCATCCCGGCCCGGCAGTTCTTCCAAACGGTGTTCACGACCGAACTCGAGCCGGACGAGCTGCTCGTCGAGACCCGTCTGGGCAAGCTGAGCGCGACCACCAAGGTCGGCTTCCAGCAGTTCAGCCGCAGGGCGGGCGACTTCGCCCTTGCGATGGTTGCGGTGGCGCTCGAGATCCGCGACGCCCAAGTAGTGGAGGCACGGATAGCAATGGGTGGTGTGAGCGACCGCCCGGTCAGGGCCGACGAGGCCGAGGAGTGCCTCCGGGGCCGCCCCCCCGGTCGGTCCGTCTTCTCGGAGGCTGCCGACCTGGCGGCCCGCGGGTTCGACGCGGTGGGCGACATTCACGGTTCCGCCGAGTACCGCAGAGACCTGGTGAGGGCACTGACCAGACGAGCCCTCGAGCAGGCGACCGCGTCGTGACCCGATGGGTCGGGCGGTCGCTGCTGCGTTTCGAGGATCCACCGCTCCTGACGGGGGAGGGAAGGTTCGTCGCGGACCTGGCTGATCGAGCGGCGTTTCTCCGGTTCGTAAGGAGTCCCGTAGCCCACGGGCGGATCACCTCGATCGAGGCACCCCGCGGCGTGACCCTGTTCACGGGAGAGGACCTGGCCGGGGTCCGTCCGGTCCGGCCGCTGCTGCATCGCGAGGACTACCGGCCGGTCGACCAGCCCGTGCTGGCCCGGGACACGGTCCGGTTCGTGGGGGAACCGGTGGCGGTGGCGGTTGCCGCCACGCCGGAGGAGGCGGAGGATCTCGCCGAGCAGGTGTTCGTGGACATCGACCCGATGGATCATGTGGTGGCTGCCACCGAGGCGGTTCGGCAAGGAGCACCCGCCGTCCACGACCATGTTCCCGGCAACGTGGTGGTGGACGCCCGTCTCGCCACCCCCGGGGTTGACGAGGCTTTCGGCATCGCCGAGGAGGTGATCGAGTTCGAGCTTCGTTCCCGACGGGAGAGCGCCATGCCCCTGGAGGCACGAGGGTCCGTGGCTTCGTTCGACGCCCGGTCCGGCCGGATCACCCTCACGTCGTCCGTCCAGTCACCCCACGTGGTGCGTACCGTCATCGCAGACCTGCTCCGCATGCCCGAGTCGGATCTGCGGGTGGTGGCGCCCGACGTCGGGGGAGGATTCGGCCAGAAGTTCTGCCTGGCGGTCGAGGACGTGGTCGCGGTCTGGGTCGCCCGGCGTCTCCGTACGACGGTCGCATGGATCGAGGACCGTCGGGAGAACCTGGTTTCCTCCTTCCACAGCCGGGACCATCGCTACCGCGTGAGGGGAGCCTTCGGCGAAGGTGGGCGGTTGCTGGCCGTGGACGCCGACCTGCTGTGCAACATAGGCGCTTACTCGTGCTACCCCGTGACCTGCGGGGTGGAGCCTCTCATGGCGATGGTGGAGTTCCCGGGTCCCTACGATTTCCGCGTGTACCGGGTCAGGTCGAGGGGCGTGGCCACCAACACCTGCCCGATGTCCCCCTACCGGGGCGTTTCCCGTCCGGTGATCACCCTGGCCATGGAGAGGCTGATGGACCTGGGAGCGGCCAGGTTCGGGATCGAGGCAGCCGAGATCCGCCGCAGGAACCTGATTAGCAGTTTCCCCTACTCGTCCGCGACAGGCCTGGTCTACGACGAGGGTTCCTACGTGGAGTCTCTGGAGCGGGCCGCCGACGCCATTGGCCTGACGGCGTTCCGAGAGCGCCAGGCGGCCGCGTTGCGGGACGGCCGCTACCTGGGGGTAGGGTTCTCGGTCTTCTCGGAACGGACCGGCTACGGGACGGCCGCCTTCGCAGCCAGGAGCATGGACGTAACCCCGGGATACGAGACGGTGGACCTGAGCATGGACCCGTCGGGATACGTCGAAGCACGGTTGGGCGCCTCACCGCACGGGCAGGGTCTCGGAACCAGCCTCGCGCAGCTCATCGGGGACGAACTGGGTGTTGACCCGGCCACGGTGCGGATCGTGCACGGCGACACCGACCGGACGCCGTACGGTTGGGGGACCTTCGCCAGCCGGTCGCTGGTCATTGCCGGGGGCGCGGCCAAGCTGGCCGCCGGGATGCTCCGGTCGAAGATCGCTGCCATCGCTGCCAACGAACTGGAGGCCGCGCCGGAGGACATCGTGCTCGAAGGGGGGGTGGCCCGGGTGTCGGGGACCGATGCCGGCGTCCCGATCCCGGACCTGGCTCGTCTGGCCTATCACTCCAGCCATCGCCTCGAGTCCGGCATGACCCCCGGGCTCGCCGCGGCGGCAACCTACGACCCCGCAGGAACGTTCTCCAACGCCTGCCACGCTGCCCAGGTGGAGGTGGATCCCGAGACCGGAGGGGTTGCGGTCGACCGGTTCGTCGTGGTGGAGGACGCCGGCATCCTGATCAATCCCATGATCGTGGACGGCCAGCTTCACGGGGGGGTCACACAGGGGATCGCAGGGGCCCTCTACGAGGAGATCGTCTACGACGGGGAGGGCAACATCCTGACGACCTCGCTGATGGACTACCTCCCGCCCACGGCGGCAGAAGTACCGGAGATCGAGATCCACCACCTGGTGACGGTGTCGGACGCCAGCCTCACCGGCGCCAAGGGTCTGGGCGAGGGTGGCACCATCGGAGCGCCGGCGGCGATCATCAACGCCATCTCCGACGCTCTCCGTCCTCTGGGGGTCGAAGTGAACGAGACCCCGGCTACGCCGGCCCGTCTGAGGCGGCTGATAAGTCAGAAGGAGCAGGAAAGGATCCCCGCATGACGGAGCGCACCATGGTCGACGTGACCCTCAATGTGAACGGACGCTCCTACCGGGTCCGGGTGGAGCCCCGACGTACGCTGGCCGACACCCTGCGTGACGACTGTGGCCTTACGGGAACGCACCTCGGCTGCGAGCACGGCGTGTGCGGCGCATGCACGATACTCGTGGACGGCCAACCGGTGCGGTCCTGCCTGATGTTCGCGGTGCAGTGCGAGGGTATGGAACTCCGGACGGTCGAGGGTCTGGCCGACGGTGAGCAACTGCATCCCATCCAGCAGGCCTTCTGGGAGAACCACGGGCTGCAGTGCGGATTCTGCACCCCCGGTTTCCTCATGCTTGCTGTCGGGTTCCTGGAGGAGAACCCGGATCCCAATGACGGCGAGTTGCGGGCGGTGCTCTCGTCGAACCTCTGCCGCTGCACCGGGTACCAGAACATCGTCAAGGCGGTCCGCCAGGCCGCCATCGCAATGAGGCGATGACCTACGTCGGGAGCCCGGTCAGGAGAGTAGAAGACCGACCACTCCTCACCGGATCGGCCCGGTTCGCTGCCGACCTCTCGCTACCCCATCAACTCCATCTGCGGGTGGTCCGCTCGCCCGTGGCCCACGGCAGGATCGTCGGCGTCGACGCTTCGGAGGCGCTGTCCCTCCCAGGCGTCGAGGCCGTGTGGACCGCGGCTGATACCCGGGACATCCCGGTCATCGATTTCAGGATGCCGATGATCTCCGGAGTGGAACGGTACCGCCAGCCGGTGCTCGCCGACGGCCGCGTCCGCTACGTCGGTGAGCCGGTGGCGGTGGTGCTGGCGGAGGATCCCTATCTGGCGGAGGACGCGGCTGAGCAGGTGTTCGTGGAGATCGACGAGCTGAGACCGGTGGTCGATCCGTACAGGGACGGTGCCCGGGCCACCGAGATCGGGGTGGTGGAGAAGGCCTATGGCGATCTGGTCGCGGCCTTTGCCGGTGCTCCGGGCGTGGTCGAGATGGAGTTCACGGTGGGTCGCCACTCCGCCATACCCATGGAAACCCGTGGCGCGCTGGCTCGCTACGACGCTACGAGTTCCACCCTGGAGATGTTCGGTGCGGCCAAGGTGCCCCACTACAACAGGGAGGCGATAGCCCGCATGCTCGGCCTCCCCACCGCGGCGGTGGTGCTGCGGGAGGTGCACGTCGGTGGTGGCTTCGGCGTACGCGGCGAACTCTATCCCGAAGACGTGCTGGTCTGCTGGGCGGCCCGCCGCACAGGCCGGCCGGTCCGGTGGGTGGAGGACCGGAGGGAACATATGCTGGCGGCCAACCACTCCCGCGATCAGGTCCACCGCATCCGCGCCGCCGTCGACGAGGACGGCTGGGTGAGGGGCGTCGAAGCCGAGTTCTGGGTCGACCAGGGCGCCTACCTGAGAACCCACGAGACCACGGTGAGCGAACTCACCTCCTCCATGCTGCCGGGGCCCTACGTCTGGCCGGCCTTTCGATGCACCGGGCATGTGAGGTTGAGCAACAAGACCCCGTGCGGTACGTACCGGGCTCCCGGACGCTACGAGAGCAGCTTCGTTCGCGAGCGCCTGATGGATGTGATCGCCCGCCGGCTCGAGCTCGACCCGGCGCAGGTACGGCGCCGCAACCTGATACCCCGTGATGCGATGCCGTTCCGCAGGGGCATCAGCGCTCTGGGAACCGATGTGGTATACGACTCGGGAGACTACGGATTGCTCCTGGATCGCCTTCTCGACCACCTCGACTACGAAATCCTGATCACCGAGATCGAGGCGCGGCGGGCTCGGGGAGAGACCGTGGGCATCGGGATGGGCTTCTTCATCGAGAAGAGCGGTCTGGGACCGTACGACGGCGTGAGGATCACCGTCGATGAGGCCGGATACGTGGTCGTGGTGACGGGAGCGGCCTCCATCGGTCAGGGGGTGGAGACCTGCCTCGCCCAGATCTGCGCTGACACTCTCGGAGTCGGGATCGATGCCGTGCAGGTCCGGCACGGCCAGACGGACGACCTCGTATGGGGGATGGGCGCCTTCGCCAGCCGGGTGACGGTGATGTCGGGTTCCGCGACGCTCATCGCTGCCGGTCGGGTACGGGACAAGGCACTCGATGTGGCCGCCCGGGTTCTCGAAGCCCGCCTCGAGGATCTCACCATCGAGGACGGCCGGGTATTCGTGCGCGGTTCCCCGGATGGCCCGGGGATAACGCTGGGTGAGGTGGCCCTCCGGCTCCGCCCCGGTCTGGCCGACGGTGAACCCGGTCTGGCGGCCGAGGGGTGGTTCGAGGTAGACCACATGGTGTACCCGTACGGGATCCACGTCGCGGTCGTGGGGGTTGACCGGGACACCGGCGAGGTCAAGCCCGAACGGCTGGTCGTAGCCTACGACGCCGGTCGGGTGGTGAACCCTGCACTGGTTGACGGGCAGATCCACGGTGGCGCCGCGCAGGGACTAGGCGGAGCGCTCCTCGAGGAGTTCAAGTACGACGAGGCTGCCCAGCCGCTGGCAGCCAGCTTCATGGACTACCTGATGCCGACGGCCGATGAGATGCCGGCGGTAGATGTGCTGATCACCGAAGATGCTCCCAGCCCGATCAACCCGCTGGGGGTGAAGGGGGCCGGTGAAGGCGGCATCACCGCGGTCGGAGCGGCGATCGGCAACGCCGTGGCCGACGCGCTGGGCTGCCAACTCGAAGTCCGCCGTCTGCCACTGAGCCCGGACCGGGTCCGCCAGATTGTTGCGCGTCTCGCCGGAGGAGACCGCGCCTAGGAGGGTGCAGAGCAATCGGGGTTTTGGGGGTGTGGCTTGTTGTGTGAACTGAACAGGCCCGGTCTTCGCATGAATCCCTTGTCTATTCCTGCACCCTCCTGGTGGCCTGACTCCTGGATCCGTCGAAGAGTCCATCGACAGTCGGCCGCACCGCCTCCTGGGGCAAGACCGCGAAAATCGCCGAACGGGTCGCCTCCGGTGGGTCCCACCCCCGGCCGCCGCCTCCTAGGCGCCTGAGCGCGTCCCGCCGTCCCCTGTCCGAGGGTCGAAGGACACGATGATCCCGGCCTTGGTCCGGCCGGTACCGGGCACACGGACTGTTGGTGTTGTAGGGGTCGGACCGGGGCGCCCTGTCAGCCTCTCGGTTGGTGGGTTTCCCCGGCCCGCCCTCCGAACCGGACGTGCAACTTCCACTGCATCCGGCTCTCCATGTGTTCATGCCGCTGTTGTGGTTGTGCTCTGCCATGGTGTGGGGATTCGGGTGCCCCGGTAGCGGTATCGCACTACGGCGAACCGGTTGGGTCGGAACATTTCGATCCTTCCTGCGCTGATCTCCCATCCGGGGAGGTAGCGGCGGACCAGGGTGTGCATGTTCAGTCCGAGGTGTCGTTTCTTCAACCAGTTGACCACCCGCCAGAAGGCGTAGTGGTCCAGATAGCCGAAGGTCCGTTTCGATACTCCGTGACGGAAATAGTTGCACCAGCCCCGCAGCACCGGGTTCAGGCGGCGTAGCAGGTCTGAGAGCGTTCGATGATGTCTGCGACGTGTGAGCCGTCGGACCTTGCCCATGATCGAAGCCAGAGACTTTTTCGACGGGTAGGTGTAGACGGCTTTCTTGTTGGTTCGGCTCCGCCGGGCCCGGCGTTGGATACGCCAACCCAGAAAGTCGAACCCTTCGTCTATGTGGCGGACCCTTGTCTTGGCTGCTGATAGGCGCAAGCCCATCGGCGCGAGCACCGCCGCTATCTCTTCCCGGAGCGCTTCAGCGTCGTTACGGTCACCGCGGACCATGACCACGAAGTCATCCGCATATCGGACAAGCCTCATGAGCGGCTCCCCGGCCCTGTGACGCTTAGCACGGGTCCATGACGGTCCGAGCGCTTCCCACTTCTGGGTGAAGTGCTCATCCAACACGGACAGGGCAATGTTGGCCAACAGCGGCGACAGGATCCCTCCCTGGGGGGTGCCGGTGATCGTCCGATGTCGGCTGCCGTCCTCGCAGAGGACACCAGCTCTGAGGAACGCTTTCACCAACCGCAGAACGCGTTTGTCCCCGATACGGGTCCCGCACCCGACCCATGAGAGCCGTATGGTCGATCTCGTCGAAGCAAGCCTCGATATCTCCCTCGAATACCCACTCGTAGTTACGGGTCGGTGACCCAAGGTAGTGAATCTCAGCAATGGCGTCCTGCGCTCGCCGTTTCGGACGGAAACCATAGGAGCATGGCTTGAAGTCCGCCTCGAAGATCGGCTCCAACACCAGCTTCAAAGAAGCCTGCACAACCCGGTCGGCAACAGTTGGGATACCCAACGAGCGGACCTTGCCCTCCCCTTTGGGGATCGTCTGTTGCCGCACCCGCTGGGGAACGAACTGTCGGGCCTTGAGATCATCCCGTAGCCCGGACAACAGTTTCTCAGCACTAGGAGGAAGCTGACGGGGTGCCACCCCGTCGACTCCTGCCGTTCGTGCCCCCTTGTTGGTTCGCACCCGACGCCACGCCAGAACGAGGAACGCCGGGTCATAGACAAGGTTGTATAGAACCTTCGAAGCGACGACCCGCACCGGCCGTCGCCCAACGGTGCAGCTTCGACTACTGGATCACACGTACCCGCCGCCCAGCCTCTACCAGGTCGGGCCACGGTGCGCCGGTATTCACCAGCGACCTCCGTGATCAACACGTCTGCTGCGAACACACTAGATGCCCTTCGCCATGTGACCGGCTTTCCCGGCCTCGGACTACTACGGGTCCTCCGCCCCATCCCACCGGGATCAGCCGGCAACGGACCTTCCCACCGACCAGCAAAACGCCAGCCGGTAAGGGAACCGGGGGGATGGTTCCCACGTTCACTCTCCAACCGTTCGACAGGGTCGGCGCCCAACTATGCCCCTGCAACCTCGCCACGGCTACGCCGCAGACCTTCACCGTGGCCTCCCGAGTCGACACTGCAAACCGACTAAAGAGTTACCACACACAACCATTCGATGTGCGGGTACGCGTTGCTGCGCGGCCCCGATCCGCCAGGTTCGAGCCGCTGGATAAGCTTGAGAAGCTTTCGGTCGCTGGTTCCTCACGTACGCCTTTCTGTCTCGCTAGCCGGGCCCGGACCATCTGGCAGTACTGATCCGTCCCGTCGTTGTCAGGGCTGCTTACCACCCTCGCCCCTCGTTCCCGAGGCTCGGGCTGCCCTCAGCTTCAACGTGTAACGCTGCGACGTACACGAAGCGGCGGCCTCTCACCACCGCACGGTTAGAAAACGCCTCGTGGCGCTCTGCAGCTACGTTCCAGTATGCGGCGGGCCTGTGACAGATCCAGCCCTCGTTGGGCGACCCACGACCGCGTTAGGTCAAGGAAAGCAAGGACTCAGGACACTACAGGGCTTCCGCGATCTCCTCGACGGACAGGTCGTCGCCAACGTCGAAGAAGGCGATGATCCGGCACGGGCACGCCTCGCCGCCCTCGAACTTCCACGGGAAGGCGCCGATGATGCAGCGCTGGTTGAGTACCTTCTCGATGTCTCCCCCGACGTTCTCGGCGTGGATGCACCCATCGGGAAACGCCAGGTAGTGCAGGGGGAACAGGTCTTCGGTGATCACCCGCCCGCTCTTATGGTGGGTGTAGGTGTACTCGCCGAAGTACTCCAGGGCGGACATGCCCACCTGCTCCTCGAAACGCTTGGTGAGATCGGGTCGCATGTGACGGATGCTGGTGTTCATGGGATGGTCGCCGGATCCCGCGTCGACGCCCCACCACCGGATCTCCATGTCGAGCATCCAGTAGGCCAGTTCCTGCGTGCCCCCCGGATGCATGCAGAAGTAGCGGGTCAGATCCTGCTCCGGCTGGCCTTCGTAGTAGCGGTGGTAACCGGTGTGGATGATGAGGATGTCACCCTTCTTGACCTCGACCTTGGAGGTGATGTGCTCGGGGGTGATGATGCTCCAGTCGCTGACCTCGTCGGACACGTCGACGATCACACCCTCGTGCACCAGCTTGTCCAACGGGAGGGAGGCCATGTCGCCGGCTCCGTCCGCCATGTGCATGGGGCCGTCGAGGTGGGTTCCGACATGCAGCGAGGTCTCGAAGCGCTGTGACACCACCCGGTTGGTCTGCAATGTCTGGGTGTAGTACATCTTGGATCCGGGATATCCGACCCAGCCGGGCGTGTGTAGGTTGATCGGGTGGGAAAGGTCGACGAGCTTCATCCGGGGTGCCTCCGATGCTGATGGACGAGGGGATGGTAGAGGGCTGGGTCCGGGCTGTCAGACCGGCTCAGTACCGCTGCCCGTTCTCCCAGATACCGTAGAGATCCGTGCGGCGGTCGGCCCGCGGGGCGATCAACTCGCCCCGGACCTGGGCTCGCTTGGCGGCACCGATGTCTACTTCCGTAACGGTGATCTTGTCGGTGGACCCGGGCAATGGTCCGGACAGCAGCTTGCCGTACGGATCCACCAGGATCGACGACCCGAGGAAGTCGAGTTCCCCGTGCCGGCCCGCCTGCGATGCGCAGGCGATGAACACCTGGTTGAGGTTGGCCTGCAGGACCGCTCCCCGTCCCTGGGGGCACATCCCGTCCTTGTCCCAGCGCTCCTGGTCGAACCCGGGCAGCCATGCGGTGGGCACGCAGATCAGGTCGGCGCCCTTCAGGGCCAGCAACCTGACCACCTCGATGAACCGCAGGTCGTAGCAGACACACAGTCCGATGGTCCCGAACCTGGTGTGCGCCACCGGGAACCCGAGGTCGCCGTCGCGGAACACCACCTTCTCCTCCGCGAAGAGATGCGTCTTGCGGTAGTGCAGGATGATCCCGTCCGGTCCGACCGCCACGGCCGTGTTGTAGAGCGCCTCGCCGTCCCGCTCGCAGAACCCGCCCACCACGTAGCCGTTGGCGTCGGCCGCCAGGGAAACCCACTGCTTGACGGTGGGGCCGTCCACGGGTTCCGCAACCTCCGAGAGCGCGCGCCAGTCCGCCGTGTAACCGTGGATGATCATCTCGGGCAGGATGACGATGTCGGCGCCCTGTTCGAAGGCGGTGTCGGCCGAGCGGTAACAGAGTTCGCGGTTCTCCTCCACCTGGAAGGGCTCGCCGCCGATCTGCACGAGACCTATGGAAACGGTGTTGGCCATGGTTACTACTCCTTGTTCGGTTCGTCGGCCATCAGGCCCGCGACGCGCAGCATGTTCCAATCAGCCGGGCACGGCCCTCCGACGCTCTCGATGTGGTCGTTCCTGTCCCCAGAAACCGCGTGCCACACACCGACCGGCACGTGCACCACGTCCCCTGCCTCGAACTCGAGACGTAGGTCGTTGGTGAGGTCGTCGATGCTTCCCTTGCCGTCGAGGATGTAGATGGTGTCCTCCGACTCGACATGGACGTGCTCGACGTTGCGTTCGCCCGGCTGCATGTCCACGTAGTTCATGTTGGCGGTGTACGCCTCGACGCCGGCCCACACGATGAGGCGTGCGTCCCTGGCGATCATCGGAACCATGGCGGTCGGCTGGTCGCGGTGGAACGAGCGGACTCCTGCTGCCGGTTTCCTGATGACGCTCGGCTCGGGGATAGGGAACTCCTCCACACCAAGGTGGGCGTACATGCGGAAGTCGGCGGGACAGGGGCCTCCCACAATCTCGGCTCCCTCGGGTCCCGCCTCCAGCACGTACGGCGTGCCCGGGCCTATGTGAGCCATCGCGCCGAGCGTCAGGTCGTTGCGGCTCCCGAGAGCGGTGTCGACCGCCGCCCCGCTCCCGTCCATCAGGTAGTAGACGGCCTCCATCGGATGCTCGAGCACGGTCGTCCGTCCGTGCGGTCGGAGCGAGATGTGGTGGATCGAACGAAGGTGCGCGCCCAGATCGGGCCAGACCACTGCCCAGGCTCTCCCGCCCCGCTCGACGATGGGGAGATCCGGGCAGTTCTCGTCGTCGTGGAGGATGCGGATCCGGTCGGGCTCAGCAGCCATGGACAAAGCCGGGTCTGGTCATCGGCGGCGATTCTACCGTGCCATCCTCCCGGGGGCCGAACGGCCATCCCGACGCGCTACGGTCGGGTGCCCCGGACCGGACAAGCCGTGGCGGGGGAGGCGAGGAGACTATGGCGCGGATAGACCTGATCGACGGCAAGGACGGGCTCGCCCCGGAACAGGCTGAACTCTACGACTGGATCATCGAAAGCCGGGGCACCCTCGTCAGACCCTTCCAAGTGCTCCTGCACGCTCCCCGCCCAGCCGAGCACCTCGCCCGGCTGGGCCACGTGGTCCGGTTCGAATCGGGACTTTCCGGCGCAGACCGGGAACTGGCAATCCTGGCGACCGGCAGTGCTCACGGTTGCCAGTACGTCTGGGACACGCATGTGGGCATAGCCAGTCGGGAAGGCGTACGTCCCGAGGCGCTCGCCCACCTGGACGGAACGCCGACAGACCTGTCCGAGCGTGAGGCAGCCATCTTTGGTGCTGTCCGTGAACTGTGCGAGTCCTCTTCCCTCTCGGATTTGACCTTCAGCCGGGTCGAATCCGAACTCGGCAGCGGCGGGGTAGCGGAACTCTGTGTCCTGGTGGGTTACTACACCCTCTTGGGTTACACGATGGGCGCGTTCGGCGTCTGTTCCGTACCCGACTAGCAGGATCCGCAGAGAACCGTGTACTTGGCACTCGTCATGCGTTTTCTTTGAGCAGGATCCCCTCGATTCGGGCGACCCGTTCAGAGAGTTCGTTCACTTTGTCCGCGAGCCTGTCTCGCCGGTTGAGAACCACGACTGCCAGGGCGACGACGGTCGGCCCAACCGTTCCGAAGACGTTGCTGAACTCGGTCCAGTCCATCGGTTCTGCTCCCTCTCCTCCCGAATTATACGGTGCTGTCCGACATCGACAACTCTAATACATCTTCGATACTAGTGTATCGACCGGAGTAGGTAGCCCTCTCAGTCCGTTTCCACCGCGAGGACGCGGGCCGGGTTGGTGTGGGTGATGTGGTGGATGGTGTTCTCGTCCATTGCCTCGTCGCGCAGCATCGGCAGGAAGCTGTCGATCAGGTGCCGGTAGCCGTGACCGCCGTTGGTGATGAGGCGCGGCCGGGCTGGCATGTCCTGGGCCACCAGCAGGCGGTCCCCGTGGCCGCGCCGGACCAGTTCGGCTAGGAACTTGGCCCTGCGGTGGTCGGCGTTGATCCACTCGATGCCGATCAAGTCGAACTGCAGGTAGGCGCCGGTCTGGGCGACGCGCTCCAACTCGTCCATCTCCAGCGTGTTGTCGAGGTGGCCGAAGATGACACGGTCGGGCGGAACCTCCTCTTCCTGGAGGATCTCGTGGAAGAGGAGCGCGGTGTGCGGGGGAGTGTGGGTGGTGATCGCCAGCCCGGTGGCGTGGTGAGCCCGCGCCGCGGCCCGGATCACCCGTTCCTCGACACCTTGCACCCAGCGCTTGTCGATGCCGATCTCGCCGATTATGCCCGGGCGTATACCCGTGTCGGCGCAACCGTTCTCGATCTCTTCGACGATGTACTCGGTGAGGCGGCGGGTCGTCCACTTGTTGACGAACTCGGGGTAGTAGGGCTCCCGGTAGAAGCCGGTGCCCATCACGATATGCACACCGGTGTTCTCCGAAACGCGACGCGTCGCCTCCGGTTTGCGGCCGATATGTTCCAGGATGGGGTCCACGAGGGTGCCCCCGCCCGCGTCCTTGTAGAAACCGACTTCTTCCGTCATCTGGAGCTCGTCGGTCATCGGCATCGCCACCCAGCGGTGGCGCGCCCACGAGAGGTCGGCGAAGAGGTGGTCGTGCATCTGGGTGTGGCCCAGGTCGTCGGGCGAGACCGGCCCTCGCACGGTCATTACCTGCAGCGCCATGTCGTCTCCCTGGTAGGTGGGTCCCGTCGCTGGTGCGACCCTACCCGAACCGGGCGCCGGATGGGCTGTGTTGCCCCCGGACTACCCGCTCAAGGGCACAGTTGCCATCCGAAGAATTCGGTCAGGACCGCCGACGCTTCGAGGACGCCGGCCTTCGCCTCCGCGATCAACTCCGAGTCGCCCGATGTCCACCCTCGAGCTCCCTCGTCGAAGCCGGTGGCGTAGCGCAGGATGCCGTCCCTGATGGAGAGCAGCAGATCCACGATCTCTCTTGGTGGAACCCCCATCAGATCGAGTTCGTCGACCAGTCGGAGGAGTTGGCGGCTCGCTTCGGTCAGACCGGTCGCCACCGCGGTGGGGTCCACGCCCTCCGGGGCCGAGTGGAGAAGGTCGGTGGCCTCCTCGACGACGGGCTGCAGCCGGACGAAGACAAGCCGGTCGAGTGCGGTGGTGAAGCTGTCGCACTCCTCCGAGGCTTCGTTCACCACCGGCGCGGCAGGGGTCCGGGTGCTGGTCGCCCTGGAGGTGGTGGCCGTGGTGGCTGACGGGATGGGGGCTGTGGTCGCTACGGTGGTCGTCGCGAACGTGTCCGTGGTCACGGCGGTGGTGGACGAAGACGAGGCGCGGCACCCCCCGACCAAGCAGGCAACCACGACGGCTAGAGCACAGAGGGCCTTGGTCTTCACACTGAGGTTTCTAGCCTCGAAGGGCCAGGGTGGCGAACCGGAGTGGGTAGCCGCGGTCCGGGACCGGAGGCGAGGAGAACAGGTGAGACTCGAAGGCAAGGTAGCGCTGGTGTCCGGCGCAGCCCGGGGCATGGGCGCCACCGAGGCCGCCCTGTTCGCCGAGGAAGGGGCCGCGGTTGTAGTCGGGGACATCGCGGCGGAGATGGGGGAGAAGGTGGCGACCGCCATCTCGCAGAATGGGGGTACCGCATCATTCATCGCACTCGACGTGACCCGGGAGGAGAGTTGGAGGGGGGCCGTGGAGGAGACGGTCGACCGCTACGGCCGTCTGGACGTGCTGGTCAACAACGCCGGGACGGGCTACAGGTCCTCGTTCGAGGACACACCCCTCGAGGAGTGGAACCGGGTCAACGATGTCAACCTGACCGGGACCTTCCTGGGTATCCGCGCCGTCCTTCCGGTTATGAAGGAGCAGCGCGGCGGGTCGATCGTCAACGTGTCGTCCGTCATGGGTCTGCTTGGCGCCATCTACCCCGACCTGTCGGAAGCCCAAGCCCCCGCGTACGCGGCTTCGAAGGCGGCCGTCCGCCTACTTACCAGGACCGCCGCCGCCCAGTACGCCAGGTACGGGATCCGGGTCAACACGGTGGTGCCAGGATTCACGATGACCGAGATGGGTCGCCCGTCGTGGGAGGATCCGGAACGCCGCTCCCTGTTCCTCCCCCACATACCCATGCAACGCTGGGCGGAACCGGACGAGATCGCCCAGGCTGTCCTGTTCCTGGCTTCGGACGACAGATCCTATGTCACCGGCTCCGACCTGGTGGTCGACGGCGGGTACTCGGCGGTCTGACCCTACGAGAGGCGGTCCAGGCCGGGCTGGGCGAATCGGTGGATCGGCTCAGTCCGGCTCGAGTTCGGCCAGTGTGCTCCCGACGGCATCTGAGATGTAGTCGGCCTGGGGGATCGTCAGGCATAGGGGAGGTGTGATCCTCATCACGTGGCCGGTGCTGGATATCGCCACCCCTCGGCGGAGGAGACCGCGTAACGCGCCACGGATGAGGTCTCCGGATACCGGGGTGCGAGTCGCCCGGTCGGTGACCATCTCGATGCCGATGGCAAGGCCAAGTCCGCGGACGTCCGCCACGTTGCGGCGGGGTTCCAAGCTCTCCTGCAGGGCGTTGATGAGGTGATCACCGACGTGGCCGGCGTTGTCGACCAGTGCCTCGTCGAGCAGAGCGCTCAGCGTGGCCAGACCGGCGGCACATGCCAGGGGGTTGCCTCCGAAGGTGCTGCTGTTGTGGGTGGGCTGCGCTCCGGGGCCGGCGTCCATCACGTGCCGGGCTCCTGCCACGATCCCCAGCGGGAAGCCTCCGCCGATGCCCTTGCCGAGCAGGAGGATGTCGGGCACCACGCCGGAGTGCTGGTAGGCCCATAGTCGACCGGTACGGCCGCCTCCGGTCAGGATCTCGTCGAACATGAGAAGAGCCCCGGTGCGGTCGCAGAACGCTCGGACCGACTCCAGGAACCCGGCCGGAACGGGGATCATGCCTCCGGCCCCCTGCATCGGCTCGATGATCACCGCGGCCGGAGGGCCGGCCAGTACCTGCGAAGCCACCCGGTCGAGGTGTCGGGCGCATGCCTCGACCCGCTCGGCTTCGGTCTGGTGAGGAGTATCCATCGGATCGGGGGCCACCGCATGCACGACACCCGGCAGGAACGGTCCCAGTCCCTCCCGTCCGGCTCCAGATGTCAGGGACAGCGCGCCCAGCGTCCGTCCGTGGTAGCCGTTGTGGAACGCGATGACCTCGTGGCGGCCGGTAGCCGAGCGGACCGTCCTCAGAGCCGCCTCCACGGCCTCGCTCCCCGAGTTGGCGAGGTGGAAAGCGTCGAAGCGCTCCGGCAGCGTGCTCTTGAGCAGTTCGACGAAACGGACCCGTACTTCGGTGGCGAAATCGTAGAAGTGGGTCAGCAGCCGCGCCTGTCCGGCCAGCGCCTCCGCCACGGCCGGGTGACCGTGGCCCAGGTTCATGACCACGGTGCCCGCGCACGCGTCTAGAAGCCAGTTGCCGTCGGCGTCGCGGATCATGGCGCCGCGCCCTTCCACGACGGCCAGTTGGGACCACAGCGAACCGGCGGAGTTGCCGGCCGCCAGCAGGCTCTGATCCCTCCCGAATATGGCCCTGGACCTGGGGCCGGGCACCTCCGTGATGAGCCTGGGAAGCTCGGGGGTGCTGGATGGGTTGCCTGTGTGGTTCATCGTGTCACTCCGGACTTGCCTGCTGCGATCATCGCTGTCGCAGTATCCTCACTCACCGCCCGCCTTCGACCGAATCGATGCCCAGGTCGGCAATGCCCAGCCGCGCTTCGATGAGGCTCGGCTCGCCGGTTCCGAGATGCTTCCTGAGAGCGGCCTCCAACTCGTCAGGGGTGTCGGCTCGCGATGAACTCATCCCGAATGCCCGCGCCACGGCCGCGAAGTCGGGCTGCTCCAGATCGATCCCGAACCGGCGTCCCTCGCAGAGTTGGTCCTGGACTTCGGCGATGATCCCGTAGGACCGGTTGTTGTATACGAGCAAGCAGACCGGCAGGTCGTGTTCGACGGCCGTGGCCAGTTCGCCGAGCGTGAACAGGGCCCCGCCGTCGCCCATCACCGCCAGCACGGTGTCATCGGGTGCGGCGGCCTGGACGCCCAATGCGGCTGCGTAGGCCCATCCGAGGGTCATGAAGTTCCAGGGGGTCATCAGCCGGCGCTCGGGTCCCAGCGACGGGTCGCCCGGGATCCAACGGAGAGCCATCGTGACATCTCCGCATATGGTGGCGCCCTGGGAGGGGAGAGCGCTGCCGATCGGATCGGTCCAGGGATGCGACGAGGTGGCCGCGTCCGCGCTCGGGACGCGGCCCGAGGCGGTCCCCTTGCGGTTCAACGAATCGGTGAGCGAGGCAAGGAAAGAGGCGGCATCGGCCACGATGGCCAGATCGGCTTGGTAATGCTGCCCGAGACTGGTCGGATCGATATCGACATGGACCAGCGAGCCGCCGATCCGCAGGGTCCAGTGTTTGGTGGATGCGATCCCGAAGCTGGTTCCGACGGCGATCACCAGGTCGGCGTGTTCCAGGAGCGCCCGGGTTGTGTCGTTGTTCATCACACCCGCCCAACCGCTCGCCGGATCCACCGTGTGGCGGGCCGGGACCGTGGTTACGACCGGCAGCCCCGTCGTGCGAGCCAGATCGGCCAGTTCGGCCTGGGCCCCTGCCCGGACCACACCGGCGCCCACCAGGAGAACCGGGTTGGTGGCGGCTGACAGGAGCCGGACGACCTGATCGAGTTGCTTGTCGGGGACCCCGGGCGTCGACGCCGGGGGTTTCGCCTCACGAGAAACCGGGTTGCTCGCCGGAGCCTCGAGAGCGGCGCGGCTTATGAGCACCACACCGGGCCCGGGTCGTCCCGACCGGCAGGCCTGCAGAGTCTCGTCGACGGCCGCGGCGATGGATCCGCCGTCGTCCGCCCGCACCACAACCGCTCCGGTCGCCTCGGCCAGAGCAGCCTGGTCGAACGCCTCGTGGGGCAGTCCCAGTGGCTGGGCCATCCGCTGGGACGGGTTGTGGTCGCTGGCGATCACGACCACCGGCGAGGAGTCCGCGTATGCGGTCTGAAGCCCCGTCACCGTGTTCCCGAGCCCGGGACCGCCGGTCACGACCACCACTCCGGGTCGGCCGGATCGCCGGGCGTACCCGTCGGCCATGAAAGCGGCCGCCTGCTCGTTGCGGGCCACGATGGACCTGATGCCGCCCTGCCGGAGGATGGCGTCGTAGATCTCGACCGTGTAGCTGGCGGGTATTCCGAAGACGGTCTCGACGCCGTTGTCGCGCAGCGCCCTGACCACCGCGTCCCCGCCGTTCGGTACCGCCATCAGACCATCGCCAGGATCTGGGCCGGGTTGGTGATCATGCACAGGTCGAGCACGCCGTCGGGAACACCCTCCTCGCGCGCCAGGGTCCGGAATCCGGTTACCAGATGGGCGAGCCCCGGACCTCCGTTAACCGTGAGGTGGCGTTTCCGGCAGAGGTCGCTAGCAACGATGATCCTGTGGGCGAGTCCTTCCTCCGCCAGTTCTCGCAGCGTTCTGGCACGCACCCGGTCGGTGGTCATCTGCACGCCCAGCGTCTCGGTGTAGTACTCGTAACCGATGGTGTCGAACTGAGCGTAGGCGCCGCGTTGGATGATCTCGCGGAACAGGGTCGGGTCCGGTTCCGTGTCGTCGAGATGGCCGATGACGATGCGCTCGGGATCCAACCCGACGGAGGTGAGCACGTCGATCTGGTCGAGGGCGTTGCGTCCGAGGTAGGTGTGCGTGGACACCGCCACACCGGTTTCGAGAGCCGCCATGGCGGATGCCCGGAAGACGGTCGCCTCGCGCTCGGTCATCGGTCCCTGGTAGGTTCCCTGCTCGCCGATGATCCCCGCCCTGATCCCAGTGCCGTCCACTCCTTCGCGGATCTCCCGGATCATGACTTCGGCGATCTGCGTGTCGGCCATGCCGGCGATCCGGTCAGGATGGAACGGCTCGTGGTAGACGCCGGTTCCCATCACGATGTGTACGCCGGTCTCCTCGGAGGCGTGGGCCAGGGCGGTGGGGTTGCGCCCCATACCCATGGGGGTCAACTCGACCAGGCAGGTACCTCCGGCCCGGGCGTAGGCCTCCAATTCCGGCAATGTGTCCTCGATGGACAGCGTGTGGTCCTCGTAACGATCGGCGGTCTCGCTCCAGGCCGGATGTCCCTGCTCCTCCATGCCCAGGGAGAGATGGGCGTGAGCGTTGGTCAAGCCCCATCCGGAGGCCGGGACGTCCCCCCGCACTGTTCGGACAAGACCCTTCGCGCTCACGGCCCCGGTCCTCCCCCGGGGACGGACGCCCCAGCCGAGCGCCGGACCCGGCTCCTGCCAGACCCGCCATACATGCCTGCTCGATCAGCCAAACCCGGGCTACCGACCAGGGGCGTCGAAAAGTCGCGAAAAATGTCGCTTCGGTGTCGCCCACAGGGCCCACCCCCGCCACCACCGTTCCTGGGTTCGGAGCGTGTCTCGCCGGTCCCTGAGCGGGCTGTGGCTCCGATGTCCTGTTCCCTCCGGCGGTCCGGGCGGTACCGTTGTCCCGACCGCTTGGGTGCTTGGTACCCGTCAAGTATGGGGTAGTGGTGTGACAGGTTCAACCCCCTTGTGCGACAAGCCCCGCAGGCGGCTCCCGGCGCCCGGCGTGTGATGCGATGGGCTGTGTGCGGTGCCAGGACTTGGCGCCGCGCCGGATCAGGGGCGGGACACCTCACTGCATGGTCAGGATGGTCGCCGGGTTGGTGATCATGCACTGGTCGAGCACTTCCTCAGGGACCCCCACTTCCAGCGCCGTCCTGCGGAACCCGTCGGCGAGTACCACGAGCCCGGGTCCGCCCCTCGTCTGGAGGTGGCGCTGCATCCCGAAGTCGCTGGCGAGGATCACCTGGCCTGCCAGACCTTCCTCCGCCAGTTGGAGCAGCTTGCGCGCCCGGACCACGTCGGTTGTCATCTGGATCTTGAGCCGTTCGGTGTAGTACTCGTAACCGATGTCGTCGAACTGCGCCCACGCACCGCGCTTGATGATCTCACGTATCAGGTCGAGGTCGGGCTCGCCGTCGTCCAGATGACCGATGACGATCCGGTCCGGGGAGAGTCCCTGGGACGTCAGGACATCGATCTGGTCCAACGCGTTGACTCCGAGATGGGTATGTGTGGTAACCGCTACACCGGTCTCGATCGCCGCCATCGCCGAGGCCCGGAACACCACCTTCTCACGGTCGGTCATCGGGCCGGTGAAGGTTCCCTGCTCTCCGATTATCCCTGCCCGCACCGTCGTGCCGTCCACGCCCTGGGTTATCTCCCGGACGAGGATCTCGGCTACACCGGTATCGCGCAGGGAGGCAATCGACTCGGGATGGTGGGCCTCGTGATAGATGCCGGTTCCCATCACGATGTGCATCCCGGCCTGCTCCGAGGCCCGAACGAGAGCCGCCGGGTCACGGCCCATACCCGCCGGGGTCAGATCGACAAGGCAGAAACCTCCCGCACGGGCGAAGTGCTCCAACTCGGGGAGGCTGTCGTCGAGGGTCATGATCAGTTCGGAGGCGTCCGTTGTGTCGAACGGCGGTTTGGAGGTGTCGGCACCGCCAACCAGGTGGGCGTGGGCGTTGGTGATCCCCCACGGTTCGCGTGGTACGTCGCCCCGAACGGTCCGTATCAGGCCCGATCCGCTCACTTACACACCCTCCTTGATAGGTCCGAACGCGCCGGCGGCGGAGGTTCTCAGGCTCTCCGACCCCTTTCGGTGCCGGCTGCAAGTATGTCGTTGACGTCCCAATGGCCCGATCCGATTATGCGCGGGTACGGCGTGACCGGGAGTTCCAGAACCCAAGTGCCGCGCTCCTCCAGGGCCGTGGCGAGCAGCCCCGGGAAGTCGGCGGGATCGGTTACCCGCTCCGCTCGTGCGCCGAACGAGCGGGCGAAGGCCACGTAGTCGAGGTCGTAGGTGACCCCTTCCGAGTCCTTGAAGTAGGTGCCGGCGTCCCGCCCGTAGTGCTTGGTCTGGTACAAGGCGATCGAGGCGTATCCGGTGTTGTTGGCGATCAACCAGACCACGTCGATGTTCGCTGCCACCGCGGTGGGCAGCGCCGCCAAGCAAGCCATCACCGCCCCATCACCTACGAGGCCGACCACCGGCACATCGCGCCGGGCGAGCCGTACGCCGATCGGAGCGGCGACCTCCTGTCCCATCGTGCCGAACCCGCTGGCGACGACCTGGGTGCCCTCATTCAGGAAGGGGTAATGCTGCCCGATCGCGTGGCGGATGCCCACGCCGGTGATCAGGATCGTCTCGGGCGGCAGCAGCCCCCGCAGCACGGTCCCGAGGTAGGCGGGTTCGTAGGGGAAGCTGGGTGTGGTTCGGACATCGTGGAGGTCGTCCGCCCAGGTCTGCTTCTCGTGTGCGAGTTCCGCGTGCCAGTCACCCCACCGGTCCCCGCCGTCGAGGCGGCTCTCCAGAGCGGCGGCCAGGTCTTCGAGAGACCGGCGGGCGTCGCCGACGAGAGCCACGTCGGTGGGGTAGATCTTTCCGATCTGGTTCGGGTCGATGTCGATGTGGATCAACCGGCTCGGTGGAATCGGGGTGAAGTAGTCCGGGCGCCAGTTGTTGCAGTCCATCTCCGGGAATCGGGTACCCACCGCCAGCAGGAGGTCGGCTCTCCTAGCGGCGTTGTTACCCGGCCTGGTTCCCACCACACCTGTGTACCCGATGGAAAGGGGATGATCCTCGCTGATGGCGCCCTGGCCGCTCATGGTGGTGGCCACCGGCATGCCGAACCCGTCGGCGAGCCGGGTCAGGGCGGTGGAGGCTCGCGAGATGATCGCACCGCCGCCCGCGAATACGAGGGGACGCTCGGCCCGGGCGATCAGGTCGGCGGCTCTCCCCACCTCGGCGGAGTCTGGCCCGCTCCGCCCGGGTCGGGTAGGCCGGAGCGTGGCCACCGACGGGTCCACCCAATCCGAGAAGAAGTCGAGCGGAACCTGCAGCACGACCGGACCCGGACACCCGGTGAGGGCGTAGCGGACGGCTCGGTGGAACTGGTTGGCCAACTCGGCTGCGCCTGTGGCGAGCATAATCCGCTTGGTGAGCGGTCGGGCGATGTCGAGTTGGGCGTTGTCGATGGAGTAGGAGAGTTCTTGGAGCGGTTCCTTGCCCACGTAGGCGCTCGGCATCCCACCGGCGATCACGACCAGGGCCGAGGAGTCGAGCATGGCGTCCCCGAGTCCGGTCATCAGGTTGGTGAACCCCGGTCCTACCGTGGTGGTCACCACCGCGATCCGTCCGCTCGCCCGGAAGTACGCATCGGCGGCGTGGGCGGCCACCTGCTCGTGGAACACGGTGACGTAGTCGATCGTGTCGCTGTCCTGCAGGGCGTCCACGAAGGCCAGATTCCCGTGCCCCACCAGCCCGAAGACCGTGTCGATCCGTACCCGCTCCAGGGCGCGGACGAGGGAGGCTGCGCCGGTTATCTCGCTCGGGTTGCCCGTGATCCCCTCCTGTCGGTGGGGCGATTGTACACCTGTGGACGTGGGGCGAGCTTGTGCGACGTGCGCCTGCCATCCGCGGACTGGGGGTCTCGGAGGCGGTGGCCTGCGACGGCGGCGTGAGCCTGCCCGAGGGTCGCTCGTTGATCTTCCTCGAGAGTGTCGAGCCCCTTGTCCACGGTGTCGAGCCGCTTGGCGACCGCGGCAGGACCGTCTTCGAGCAGCAACTCCAGGGGCTAGCCGGAGGGAGGGGCGAGGTCCGTGGCGAAGTGAGTTATGCGTAGAGCCAGGGACTATGACTGTATAGATCTGTACACTCATCACGTCCGGAATTCGAGCATGCATTAGTTACTTTCGAGGAGGCGGGCTCGTGGTGGAAAGTTCCGAGAGAGACCGCGTTTGCGTTCCCGTTCCGTCGGGGCTGGTCGGCTCGGTGTGGCTGGTCGCCGTTCTGGTGCTGGGCGGATGCGGCGGACAGTCCGATTCCCACGGCGTTCCTACAGAGCGGACATCCACGACTGTCTCCCAAACGGTTGCTTCCCCTGAGCCCGGGACTTCTCTATCGACAAGGATCGAGCCCGAGGCCGCCGCGCCGACGACGGTCGAGCCCGAGAGTCTCCCGTCGGCGACAGTCAGGGCGGCGTTGTCTTCCGAGGAGATCTATGGCCTGGTGGCGCCGTCCATACCGGTGGTGGAGACGCCGGTGGGTACCGGGAGCGGCATCCTGGTCGAGGGGGGCCTGGTGGTGACCAACTATCACGTGGTGTGGCCATATGAGAGGGTCCGGGTGGTCTTTCCCGACGGGACCGAGTTCGCGGATGTGCCTGTCCTGGCTTGGGACGCCTTCGCCGACCTGGCGTTGCTCGGTCCGGTGGACGTTTCTCTCCCTTATCTTGACCTGTCGGACGGTGAGGGAATGCCACCTGGCAGCGAGGTCCATCTGATCGGCTATCGCGCCGAGACCGACCTGTTCCCCGAGCCCACCATCACCCGGGGCGTCCTGTCCCGCGTTCGTGAATGGGAGCTGTATGGCCTGACGCTTCTGCAAACGGACGCGGACATGGCCGGCGGTCAGAGTGGTGGAGCGCTGGTGAACTCTTCAGGGGAGGTTGTCGGCGTCTCAACATGGCACTTCGGGGACGCCGGGTTCGCGCTGGCTACGTCGGCGGCCGACGACGTCGAGATCTTGCTGTGGCTGATCGAGGATCTCGAGGAGTTCGGGCCCTGGGGTGTCATCCCAGGCGGGACGGGAGCCACCGAGTTCGTGTTGGAGTTGGAGAACTCCCTGGATAGCGCGTTCCTTGTGTTTGAAGGAGAGGCCGGTTCGATCCTTGATATCCGGATCGACGGGCCGAGCGACGGCATTCTGCTGGTGGTGGGTCCCTCCGGTCTGGTCTTGGACGTCGACGACACTTACGGTGGCCTCGAGCACGGGACGGCGGAGTTGGAGGTGGACGGTCCTCACTTCGTAGTGGTCCAGAACTTGGGGGACACCCTGGACGAGGCGTCCAGTTTCACGCTGGAGAGCAACGTCCCGCTGGCGCCCTTCATGGATTACGACGACGGACAGGTCCTGAGCGTGGGCGGGTCGGTGGCGGGAGTCATCGACCACTATGCCGACACCGACTGGTACTCGATCGAACTCTTCGAGGGTGAGACCGTGGTGTTCTGGACCGAGGCGATAGCCACCGATACCGCCATCTATGTGGGCCAGGCCGGCGGGAGCTTTCAAGAAATGGTGGCGGACGATGACAGCGGGCCTCCCCTGTTCGGAAACCACACCAATGCCGAGTTGGTGTTCACGGCGCCGACCACCGGCCGGTACTTGGTAGCGGTGAATGATCCGGTGGCCGACGGCGGCGCCTACTTTCTAGGAGTTGACTACGCGGAACCGGCGGCGGAAGGCGAGGTCGGCGGGTCCCGTGTCGGTGGCGAGCCCACCCTCGGGCTGCAGTTCGATCTGGATGGCGAAACCACCTGGCGGGAGGTGTTCGAGGTCTTCACGACTCTCGAGCAGGACTGCACCAGGGAAGAACTGGGCGATGTCGCTCTCTTGGAGGGTTTTCTAGCGTCGACGGTGGTCGGCGGAGGCTTCGACGAAGAGATTCCCGGTGTTCTCCGGTGCCTCCACCATGACACTGCGATGGAACTCATGATTGCCGCGATCGTGGCCCGTTCGGCCCAGGAACAGGTGCTATTCGAAGCCGACCACGTCGCCTGTCTGCGGGAGGTGTTCGCGGGCGAGGGAGGCGCCGAATTCCTCGCCGCGATTGTCTCGGATTCGGTGACCGAACCGGAGGACTTCGGCGAGTTGTTGTTCGACTTCCTGCTCTGCCTACCCGAAGGATTTCTTTAGGCAGAGGATCAACGGAAGACGATTGGTTCCTAGTCGGTCGTTGGTAGTCAGTAGTTGGTGATCGATGGTTAGCGTTAGATCAAGGCAGTGTCCGGCCTCGGTAGTGCGGTTCGGATTTCGCGGTCGCGCCGACGGGGGACTCCCACGAAGTAGAAGCGAGGAGATCCGAGCCCAAGCACGGATGTTTGCAAGCTACAGATGTGTTCTACTGCGTTGCCTACTGATAGTACGGCACAGTCGCGTCTGGGATCGTACGCTCCACTCCACCAGCAAGGAGGCAGCCCACTACGCTCCGGCCGGATGAGTTCGAACGGAGTGCCTGATGCCCTGGTGCGGGTGGAGGATGTGGTCATGCACTATCCCGTCCGCATGGAGGGAGCGCTCGGCCGTCGGCGGTGGCTGCGGGCTGTGGACGGGGTGAGCTTCTCCATAGCGGAGGGGGAGGCCTTGGGCCTGGTGGGGGAGTCCGGCTGCGGGAAGTCGACCATCGCCAAGCTGATCCTGCGCCTGCTCGCGCCGACCAGTGGACGGATCGCCTTCATGGGCCGGGACATCACAGAACTGGGCCGCCGGGAGATGCGCCCGCTACGGCGCAACATGCAGATCGTGTTCCAAGACCCGTTCGCCTCCCTCAATCCGGGCATGAAGGTGGGAGACATAGTGGCGGAGCCGCTGCTGATCCACGAAGGGCGCCGACCGGACGCGGCGCGAGTCGTCGAACTGCTCGACTTGGTGGGGTTGGATCCCGGCGACGTCAGGAAGTTTCCGCACGAGTTCTCGGGGGGTCAGCGGCAGCGTATAAGCATCGCGCGGGCGCTGGCGCTGCGGCCCAAGCTGCTGGTCCTCGACGAGCCCGTCTCGGCGCTGGACATGTCCATCCAGGCCCAGATAATCAACCTGCTGATCGAACTGAAGAACGAACTCGGACTGGCTTACCTGTTCATCGCCCATGACCTGTCGGTGGTGAGACATGTCTGCGAGAGGGTGGCGGTCATGTACCTGGGGAGGATCGTCGAGCGGGGGCACCGTGACGAAGTATTCTCCCGGCCCTCCCATCCTTACACGCAGGCGCTCGTGTCGGCGGTTCCGGTGCCCGAACCGGTGTCCCGCGAAGAGCGCAGCCGCATCCTGCTGTCCGGAGAAGTGCCGAGCCCGATAGAACCACCCTCGGCCTGCCGCTTCCGCACCCGTTGCTGGAAGGCGCAGGACCTGTGTGCAACCGAGACACCCCGCCTCGAGCAGCGGCTGGCCGGCAGCGGCCACACCGCCTGCCACTTTCCCGAGCAGATCGTCGTTCCGGGCGCCGCGCAGTGATCCGCCTGGGAACCGAGCATCTCGAGGTCGGAGTGGACGAGAGCAGGGGGGCGGAGATCGTCCGGCTGGGTCGTCCCGGAGGCGTCAACCGCCTGGCATGGATCGACTCGGACTGGCCGCTGCGAGCCGGCGCCGGCGGCGCCTACCACTCAGCCGACCTCGACTGGCTGTCAGAGCACCGGGGTGGATGGCAGGAGATGTTCCCGAATGCCGGGGCCGGGTGCACCTTCGACGGGATTCCCCATCCGGTGCATGGTGAGGTCTCCGTGGCCCCGTGGCAGGTCGTCGATCGCGCCGGCGAACACGATCTGACGCTGCGTTGCCACACCCACACCCCTCTGGTGCTGACACGGAGGATGCGGCTGGACCCGGAGTGCCCACGCCTCGAAATCGAAGAGGTGATCCACAACCCGTCGGATCTCGCCTTCGCCTACGCCTGGGGACATCACCCGGCCTTCGCGGCGCCGCCCGGTACCCGCCTGGAGTTGGGAGCGGCCCGGTACCGGGGCGAGGCCGGTCTCGCCACTCCCGAGGCCGATCTGGGGCCCGACTGCGGAGGCGACTGGCCGTGGGCCGAGGGCCGGGACGGAACCCGCATCGACCTGAGCCTGATGCCCGATCATCCCGCGGAGCGGGTCCTGTACATCACCGAGCCGGAGGAGACCGAGGCTCACCTCCTGCGACCCGATACAGGGGACCGCCTCACGCTGAAGTGGTGCGCCGATGCATTCCCGTACGCGTGGGTCTGGATCAACCGGGGCGCCACCCGGTTTCCCTGGTTCGGAAGGCTGAACTCGATAGCGGTGGAGCCGGTCAACGTGTGGCCGGCCGACGGCCTCTCCGCCGCGGTGGACAGGGGTCAGGCGCCCGTACTCCCCGGCGGCGAGTCTCGCCGGGGATGGTTGGTAGTGTCGCTGTCGGACGACCGATAGGACGCTGTATGGGGTACCAGGTTGAGGTTTACAGCGCCGGGCTGGACCATCCGGAGTGTGTGGCCGTCGCTCCCGACGGCCGGATCTGGGCCGGTGGAGAGGCCGGCCAGATCTACGTCATCGACCCCGAATCCCGGCAACCGGACGTGATCTGCCAGATCGAGGCGATGGCGGCGGGCCTGGCCTTCGACCGCAACGGCTACTGCTACGTGTGCAGCCAGGACAACACCGTGGTCAGGGTCTCGCCCGGCGGCGAGTGGGAGGTCTTCTGCTCGTCGGTGGGGGGCCGGGCCCTGCGCGCACCCAACTTCCCGGCGTTCGGTCCGGACGGGAGCCTCTATGTATCCGGCTCCGGCGACTACCCGGGTCCGACCGGGGAGATCTACCGCATCGACCCCGACGGTACTGGCGAGGTGTTCCACTCGGGCCCGTTCCACTATGCCAACGGGCTGGCCATCGACAACTCCGCCGAGTACCTGTACGTCGCGCAGACCGCGACCGACGACGTGGTGAGGGTTCCCCTGGACGGGTCCGGCGGTCCACCCGAGCAGGTGTGCTCGCCGGGCGCTCTCCTCCCGATGCCCGACGGCCTCGCCTTCGACGCGGAGCAGAACCTGTACGTGTCGTCGTTCGGGGCGAGCGCGTTGGAGCGCATCCGGCCGGACGGAACCGTCGAGTTGGTGGTCAGGGACGAGCGGGGGCTGACCATCAACCGGGTCACCAATTGCGCTTTCGGCGGACCGCGGCTTGAGCACCTATACCTCGCCAACCTGGGAGGATGGCACATCTCGGTGATAACGCCCGACTTCCCAGGCCAGCCACTGTTCGCATAGGAGGCACGAACGGCTCCACTCCTGCAGCAGTCCGGCTAGGGGCTTTGCTTTCCCGTCTAGTATCGGCTCGCTAGTCCGCACCCGGAGAAGGAGCCCCGCCCGTGACACACGTTCCCGTAACCCACATCACCTCGGACGCCGAACGCGCCCGACGATACGCCGCCCTCAGAGAAGCGATGGCCGGGGCGGGCATGGATGCATTCGTCATCTGCAGCCGTGGTGACGAGTTCGTAAGGGGACGCGTCCAGTACGTGAGTGACATCTTCCAGTGGGCGGGCCGCGGTTTCGTGGTCCTGCCGATGGAGGGCGAGGCGACCTTCGTCACCGATCCATTGTGGGGCACGGGCTACGCCATGCAGGGCAGGTGGCTCAACGACTTCCGCCAGCCAGACGATGCCGGCACCGAGATCGGAGTGGTCCTCTCCGACCATGGGCTGTCCGGGGGCACGATCGGGATCGTGGGCCTGGCCGACATCACATCCGTGGCCGACTACAACAGCATGCGGGCTGCGCTTCCCGACGCCGACCTGGTGGATGCCACCGACCTCTTCGACGACGTACGGTCCATCAAGAGCCAGGAGGAGATCGACTCCACGATCGAAACCGGGAACATCATGCGCCGGGTCTTCCGGGCTCTGGAGGCGGAGTTGCGTCCCGGAGTCCAGGAAGTGGACGTTCTGTCCGAGGCCCACCGACTCGCCCGCCAACTGGGCTGCATGGAGGGAATCGCCCTGATGGGACGGGCCCCCTTCGCCTGTTTCGGCCCCGGGACCAGGGGGGTGATCGAGAAGGACGACATCATCGTGATCGACCTCGAGTGGGGCGGCCCGCTCGGCTACTGGGTGGAGGTCCGCCGGGTGTACAGCTTCAAGCCGCCGACCGCAGAGCAGCAGGCCTTCTGGGAGATGCGGGTCGAGAGCTTCGAGGCCTGCGTCCAGGCCATGAAGGCCGGGGAGTCCTCCGAGACGGTCCTCGACGCCCGCGACCGGGTGTACGACGCCTACGGGTACTCGGCGATGGGCGCCAACTCCTACACCGCCCATGGAATCGGGATCGACTCGCTGGAGCCGCCCTGGGTACCGGGCAAGGAACGGATCATGGAGGAGAACATGATGATCAACCTGCATCCGGCCATCGGTTTCGAGGATCCCGAAGTGGGAGCGGCACTGGGCGGCATCAGCATCGCCGACAACGTGCTGGTAGGACCCGATGGGGGAACCCGCATGGTCGACCAGAGCGACGAGTGGATCGTACTCTAGCCGGTCGCTAGCAACTACCAACTAGCAACTACCAACTAGGAGAGGTGATGAGAGTATTGGTGACAGGAGCAGCGGGGTTCTTCGGGAGGGCTTTGGTTCGTGCTTTTGCCCGGGGAGGCGACCACGTGATTGCGGCGGACATACTGCCGCCCGATCAGTTCGCCCCCCGTTCGGACACGCCCGGCGACCGCCTCGAGTACGT
Organism: bacterium; assembly: GCA_028821235.1. Lineage (NCBI taxonomy): Bacteria > bacterium. The sequence goes on along the minus strand of JAPPGV010000128.1, from coordinate 51,414 downwards.
GGTGCTGGACGTCGGCGACCCGGACGCCTGGTCGAACGAGGTCACCGGACCGGTCGACGGGATCGTCCACGCCGCGGCGCTGACGCCCAGCATCCAGGAGGCCAAGGAGGATCCCTCCAGCCTGGTCCGGGTCAACCTCATCGGGACTCTCAACGCGCTGGAGTTCGCCCGCAAGGAGAACCTCGGCAAGTTCCTGTTCGTCTCCTCCGCCGGCGTGTACAACCAGTTCGAGGAGGAGGTACTCACCGAAGCCGACGCTGATGGCGGGTTCTCTCTCTACGGCTCGGCCAAGCTGGCGGCCGAGATCATGGTGTTCAGGTATGCCGACATGTTCGGGTTCGACGCCGGCGCGATCCGCCCCACCTCGATGTACGGCCCGGCCGAGGAGTTCCGCAACACCCGGCCGTTCGTCACCCAGGCCAAGCAGCTGGCCGACGCCGCCATGGACGGGGTGCCCGTCAAGGTGATCGGCATGGACGACCGCTGCGACTGGGTGTTCGTCGACGATGTGGCCGAAGGAGCCCACCGCTTCTATTCGGGAGATATGGACCGCCGCTCGTTCGCCTTCTCGTCGGGAAATCCGATCCCGTTCAGGGACGTGCTGGACGCGGCGGTGGCTTCCTTCGGGGTGGTGGTGGACGACGGCGCCGAGATGCTGATCGACGCCACCCCCGACCGCGCCACCACCATCTCCTGCGACAAGGCGCGCTCCGAACTCGGCTGGAACCCGATCGGGATCGCCGAGGGTATGCAACGCTATGCCGATCTGGGCGGCTGAGTTGCATCCGGACGTACCACCCGTGACGACATCTACCGATCAGAAATCCCCACACATGGAGTCCCTATGAGCCAAAGCAAGCTGAGAGCCGCGCTGGCCGAGCGCACCCTGCGCATCCGCGGCGGGCACGAGTCGCCCTACTTCCAGATCATGCGGAAGGTCCAGGGCCGCGACGACATCATCCGCCTGGTTAGGGGAGAGCCGGACATCCCGACGCCCTCCCACATCGTCGAGGCCGCCAAGCGTTGCCTCGACACCGGCCACATCGGCTACACGCCGCCCGGTGGGATGATCGAGCTGCGGGAGGCCATCTCCCGCAAGTTCAAGCAGGACAACAACCTCGAGTACGACGCCGAGTCGGAGATCCTGGTCACGGCCGGAGCCCAGGAGTCCATGGCGGTGAGCTTGCAGACTCTGCTGGATCCCGGCGACGAGGTTCTCCTGGCCACACCCCACTACATGGCGTATCCGGCCAACATCACCATGGCCGGAGGGCACATCGTCTACCTGCCCACCGTCGAGGAGGAGGACTTCGAGCTGAAGCCGGAAGCCATCGAGGCGGCCATAACCGACAAGACCAAACTGCTGGTCCTGGTCACGCCCAACAACCCCACTGCCGGAGTCATCGAGGCCGAGACCTTGTCCGCCATCGCCGACATCGTGCGGGCGCACCCGGGACTGGTCGTCATTTCCGACGAGCTGTACGAGAAGGTCGTGTACGACGGTTTCGAGCACATCAGTTTCGCCACGCTGCCGGACATGTGGGAGCGGACCATCACCATCAACGGGTTCTCGAAGGCCTACAGCATGACCGGGTTCCGGGTCGGCTACATGGCCGGGCCGGCCGACTACATCCTCGCCGCCACCGAGCCCCGCCACTCGCTCAGCATCTCGACCTCCCTTCCCTCCCAGCACGCCGCCCTAGCCGCCCTGGAAGGACCGCAGGAGTTCCTGGACGAGATGATGGTGGAGTACCACCATCGCCGGGCGGTGATGCGGGCCACCTTCGACCGCCTCGGCGTCACGTACGGCGAGCCCAAGGGCGGGTTCTACTTCTTCGCCAACGTGTCGGGGTCGGGAATGGACGCGGTCTCGTTCGCGGACAAGGCGGTCGACTACGGGCTGCTGTTCTCGCCCGGCAACATCTTCGCCGAGGGCGCGGTCAAGTACATCCGCATCTCCTACCTGGCCCCCCGGGACGAACTGCACGAGGCGATGGATCGCTTCTCCCGGCTCTGGAACGACTGCCGGAGCGCCAAGTGAGCGGCCCGTCGGTAGCCCTGGTAGAGGAGTTCTCGCCCGCCCAGGTGGCGGCCCTCCTGGACGCTCTCCCCGTCGGCTCCACGGTGCTGGAGAACGCGCTCTCGTCCGGCACGATCGAACAGGCGGACTACCTGGCACTGTGGCGGCAGGGCATCGACGACGAGCAACTGGCGGCTCTTCCGTCCCTCCAGGGCGTGGTGACGCTCGACTCGGGAGGCGCCACGCCCTCCGCAGAGGTCTGCGAGGCACAGGGAATCTGGGCCGGCAAGGTCCTGTCCCCGTCGCTGATCAGCGTGGCGGAGCACGCAGTGATGATGATCCTGGCGCTCTTCAAGCGACTGCCCACCGCCCACCGCCGTCTCATGGACGGGGTGATCGTGGACGGCATGGAGCCCTTCGTGACCGACCAGGAGAACTACTCCTACAACTGGGTCGGATTGGAGATCTTCGAGGCCCTGGTCGGCAAGCGCGTAGGGTTGGTCGGCGTGGGCAAGATCGGTCGCGAGGCGGCCACGCGGCTGGCGGCGTTCGGGATGGATGTTATCTACACGAAGCGCAACCGGTTCTCGCCGGAGGAAGAGACCGAGTTGGGCATCCGCTACCTGCCGTTCGACGAGTTGCTGGCGGCTTCTCACTGCGTCTCCCTCCACAACCGGTTCACGCCGGAGACGGAGAAGATGATGGGCGCCCGGGAGTTCGCCCTGATGCCGGAGGGATCGTTCTTCGTCAATACGGCCCGGGGGCGCCTGGTTGACGAGGACGCCCTGATGGCGGCGCTACATAGCGGGCACCTGGCCGGAGCCGCGCTGGATGTCTTCTGGTGGGAGCCGATACTGCAGGACAGCCCCTTGCGCAGCACCCCCAACCTGCTGATGACCCCGCACACCGGCGGCATTCCCAGCGCCATATCGGTCGCTCAGGAACTGGCCGCGGCCGGCAGCGTCATCGCCCGGAGAACGGAGGCATGAGATGAGCGACAGGACCTTTGTCGGGATGCAGGTCGGGGGCATCAGCTTCATCGACGAAGGGATCGAGGAGACGCTCGACATCTTCCAGGAGTTAGCAGGCGTGAACGCCATCTTCATCTCCGCCCTCTCGTGGGCACGGGGCAACGCGGGACGCTCCGGGAGCAACGACTTCCCCGACCACGGCGGGCAGGAGCCCGACAACCTGCAGGGGGGCGCCTTCTTCCCGCCCGACTCCCGGTACTTCCACGGAACCAGCATCAAGGACTTCACCGCTCCCGACCCGCTATACGAGGGTTGGGACATCCTCGGAGACGTGATCCCTGCCGCCCGCGAGCGGGGTATCGAGGTGTTCCCCTACTACTGCGAGACCTCCCACAAGAACCCCAAGCCCCTCTGGCAGCCGGGGTTCGCCCAGGTGTTGGAGGTTGACCCGTGGGGCCGCAAGGCCACCCGGCCCTGCCTCTACAACCCCGACTACCGGAACTGGTGGTTCGGGGTGATCGACAACTGGCTCAACGAGTACGACCTGGCAGGCGTGCTGTGGGGGATCGAGCGGGAGGACCCGCTGTCGTCGATGATCGTCAGCGACGAGGTGCCCACCTGCTTCTGCGTCCACTGCCGGTCCGAAGCCCATCGCCGCGGGATCGACGCCGGCCGGGCCGCCGAGGGCTACCGGAAGATCCACGGCTACCTCGCCTCGGTGCGGGCGGGTTACGAGCCCAGGGACGGCAAGCTGATCACCTTCCTGCGCCACCTGTTCGAGTATCCCGAGGTGTCCCAGTGGCAGAAGCTGTGGTGGGACGGTCACAAGGACCTGTACCGGGAGATCTCCGGGCTGGTCCGGTTCTTCGGCGACGGGTACCAGGTGGGGTTCGGGATCTGGCAGATGATCAACACGTTCAACCCGCTGCTGCGGGCCGCCCACGACCCGGCCGAGTACAAGCTCTACGCCGACTGGCTCAAGCCGGTGTTCTACAACGCGCCCGGCGGCGCCCGCTTCGCGAAGTTCGTGACCAACCTGTGCAAGACCATCCTCGGCGACGCCACCCCGTCGGAGTGGACGCCCATCCTCTACAAGGTCCTCGGCCTGGACGAGGCACCGTTCGAGGACCTACCACCTGCCGGTTTCAGCCCGCAGTACGTGGCCGACTTCACCCGCCGCTACGTCGAGGCGGTCGGGCCGGAGGTGGCCGTCTACCCGGGCATAGGCCTGGGAGTGGAGACGGTCGCCCGTGACATCACCCCCGCCGACTGCGAGGCCATGGTGGAGGCCTCGTTCGAAGGCGGGGCCGGAGGCGTGATGATCTCGCGCAACTACTCGGAGTTGACCCTCCCCAACCTGGCAGCGGTGGGGACCGCCCTACGCCGCCTGGGAAAGATCTGACCCGCAACTAGAAAGGAACCCGACAGTGCGCACAATCCTCAAAGGCGGAGTCGTCGTAAACCTCGACGGCGGAGCTTCGGAACAGCAGGACCTGGTCATCGACGGCGAGCAGATCGCCTCGGTGGGAGAATCCAACGGCCAGGCCGGCGACAACGTGGTGGACGTCTCCGGCATGTACCTGCTGCCCGGTCTGGTCAACTGTCACGTCCATCTGGGATGGGACGGCACCCACGACCTGGAGATGCAGGCCTACGAGTCGCCGGCCGTCAACGCCATGAAGGCGGTCATGAACATCCACCGCACCCTCTCGGCGGGCGTCACCACCATCCGGGACCTCGGCATGAACAATGCCAACATCGACGCCAAGACCGCCATCGATAACGGCTGGGCGCCCTGGATCCGCCTGTTCCCCAACGGTCGGGCCATCTGCACCACCGGCGGACACACCTGGTGGTGCTGCCGGGAAGCCGACGGCATCTACGGGGTGCGGCAGGCCATCCGGGAGCAGTTCAAGGCCGGCGCGCAGTGGATCAAGATCATGGGCTCCCACGAGGAGGTCCAGTTCACCATGGACGAGTTGCGGGCCATGGTGGAGGAGGCCCACCAGAACGGGATGAAGGTCACTGCCCACGCCACCTTCGACGAGGCGATCTCCCGGGTGGTGGACGCCGGGGTGGACTGCGTGGAGCACGGCGGGTCGCTGACCCCTCCCACCATCGAGAAGATGGTGGAGCGGGGCGTCCCGATCGTCACCACCTTCTCGCCGCTGGTGCAGCAGGTGAAGTTCGGGCTGGACTTCGGGATGACCGTCTCCGACGTCGAGCGTCGCAAGGACCAGATGAACGACACGTCCCGCTTCGCCGGCAACGTGGCCGCCGCCCGGGCCGGGATCCCGATCGTGTTCGGCACCGACGCCGGTAGCCCGGTGGTGCCCCATTACGCCATCGCCGAGGAACTCAAGTTCATGGTCGACATCGGGGTATGCCCCGACAACCTGGACGCGCTCAACTCCATCACACGCCGGGGCATCAAGCTTCTGGGTCTCGAGGACGAACTGGGCAGCCTGGAAGCGGGCAAGACCGCCGACGTGGTAGCGGTGGGAAGCGATCCGCTGGCGTCTTTGGACGCTATGAAGGACATCAAGCGTGTCTTCGTCAGAGGGCAGATGGCGTTCTCGTCCGAAGGCGGTTACCTGCAGGTCGGCAGGGACATCGAGGGCATGGGCACCCGCTGGGGTCCCGGCGCCCAGGACAGCTATCGGCGGGCCTAGAGGACTAGTCGCTGGTTGCTGGCTGGTAGTTGCCGGTTACTGATGAACTGAGCGACCGATGCTTGATCTGAGGATCGTCGGGGGAACGGTGGTGAGCGACGGCCGCTCCTATCCCGCCGATGTTGGCGTGGAGGGGGATTTCATAACCGAGGTCTCCCCGACGGGCGGCCTGGCAGCCGCACGTCGCGAGATCGACGCCTCGGGGTTGCTGGTGATTCCCGGTGCAGTGGACGCGCACTTCCACTGCCGGGCGCCCAGCCACCCCGAGCGGGCCACCTTCGCCTCCGAGTCCCGGGCGGCGGCCTCTTCGGGAATCACGACCCTTTTTGAGATGCCCATCTCCAACCCTCCGTGCAGCACCCCGGAGGCCTTCGAGACCCGCCGTCAGTTGGGCGAGGCCGAGAGCCTGGTGGACTTCGCTCTTTACTCCGGGGCGGGCATCACCGATCCGGCTCGTGCGGAGGCGATGGCCGCCTGCGGGGCGATCGGGTTCAAGCTGTTCACCCACAATCCGCCTCCGGAACGCGTCGACGAGTTCGAGGGTCTCTGTGCCTCCGGGCCCGAGCACATCTACGACTGCCTCAAGACGGTGGGCGGTACCGGCCTGCGCTGCGCGGTCCATTCCGAGAGCCAGCAGTTCATAGAGCGGTTCCGCGACGACCCGGACCGGTTGGGCAACCCGTCCCGGCCACCTCTGGTGGAGGCAGCCGCGGTAGGGCTGGTGGCCACCATCGCCCGGGACCTCGGGATTCCCGCGCACATCGTTCACGTCACGTCGCGGCTGGCTACCGAGGAGGTCAAAGGCGCGCAGGCGGTGGGAGCGGACCTCTCGGGCGAGTCCTGTCCCCACTACCTGCTGTTCGACGAGTCCTATATCGTACGCTTCGGCAACTTCGTGAAGGTGGCGCCGCCGCTGCGGCCCGCCGAGGACGTCGCCTACCTGTGGGAGGCCCTCGCCGACGGGTCCATCTCGGTGGTGGCGTCCGACCATGCTCCGTTCACGCCTGAGGAGAAGGCAGCCGCCGACTTCGCCACCTCCGGTCAGGGGATCCCATCACTGGAGATGCTGGTCCCGACCATGGTGGACGCCGGCCTCACGGGGCGGTTCCCGCTGGAGAGAGCGGTGGAGGTGATGACCGCCAACCCGGCCAAGCTGTTCGGTATCTACCCCCGTAAGGGCACGATCTCGGTGGGATCTGAGGCCGATCTGGTGCTGGTGGACCCCGGCGTCCGAAGGGTCGTCGACTCGAAGCGGTTCCTCGCCAGATCGGGCGGAAGCGCCAGGGCCTACGACGGGATGGAACTGGCCGGCCGGGTTCTTACCACGCTGTCGCGAGGCCGGGTCGTTTTCGCCGACGGCAGGGTTGTCGGGGAGTCGGGCGGAAGGTTCGTCTCTCCCGACGGTCCCCCCGTTCATGTCAACAGCATCCAGGCCCCAACCCCCAGCGGCGGCTCCTCCCGATAGAAACCGGGCGTTTGCGGACGCTCAGGTGAGTTGACAGTCGCGGGATCGGTGACTGTCCGAGCAGCGGTAGGAGTTGCCATCTCTCGGGCGCGTCCCTACGACCGGGTGACCTTCGGTTTCGGCAAGTCACTGCCAACATCGCGGTGGCGGACCGCAACCCGGCGGGGCGGACGACCCCTGGGGTTTCCCCAAGGTCTCGGATGTTGTGGACGGAAGGGCGCTGACGCGGTCGAACGTGCGACTGGCCGTGGATCGCCCTGCGGGGGTCTAGCCGTTGAATCTGGTCGCGGTACACCGACGGAGCCGGCAAGCGCCACTCTTCGGTGAACGTGAGGGGACTCGCCGACCCTCACTATGTGGTGGGGGGGGGGGGGGTGGGGGGGGTTTTGGGTTGCGGCGTGCCGCATAACGCGGGGCCCCCCCCGAAAAAAAACACCATGGCGTCGGCCATGACC
>JAPPGV010000128.1:0-43821 GCA_028821235.1 bacterium | reverse complement strand
TCTTCTTTTTTTTTGTGGGGCCCCACCCCCTGGGGGGTGGCCAGCCCCCATGCGGTGTCCGGGTTGCGGCCCCCCCCCCCCCCGCTTTGGGGGGGGGGGGGGGGGGGGGTGTCGGTGGTATGGATGATCGACGTGCCGCTCATCGCGAGCGCCAGCACGATCAACAACACGATGACGAGGGCCATGACCCGACTCTTCTTCATCGCCCTGATGCTATCCAGGGTGACAACTCATCGGTGGTCCCCCGGTTTCGTGGAGTCAGCACTTGAATCAGTGGAGCGACGGGTGGGTGGGTGGGGGCTTGGGGGTACCATTCATTCTCCCGGAACCGTCCCCCGGCTCCTTTGTCTCTCGATGAACAGAAAGACACTGGCGGCTGTCTCCCGATGAACACAAAGACACAAGCGGTAGTGAAGCACCCGACTTTCGTGCGAAGTTTGTTCAAGACATCGGTTCCAGCCGGAGGTTTGATTACGGCTTATTAGCTAAACGTTTAGCAATCTATTAATATGTATGTCGTAACGTACACAGCCGGAGGGAGGGAGTGGTGATGAAACGAACACTAGTAGGCTTGGTCTTGTTGGCTGTGCTGGTCGGACTGATAGTCCCGGCAGTCGGCCAACCCGACACAGAAGCAGCCGAGCCGTTGAGCGGTGACCTCACCGTCACAGCCAACTTCGTTGGAGTGACGGTCGATGGGCATGTTCCTAACCCGACCGAAACAGGGTCCGTCACGTACACGCTGGCTGACGATGGCACATCCGAAGTTCTTTGGGCGTCCTCGGCGGATGCTTTGGAGGACGGCGTGGTGGCCCGGTGGACCGGAACCCTCACCGACTCGCAGGTCGGAGCCGCAAGGGACTACGTGCGTAGGGTCATCGTCTGCACTGTTGAAGCTGATCGGCCCACCTACAACGAGGACATCGACGGTATGGACTCGTCAGGGTGGCAGGTTTGCACAGGCAACTGGTACAAGCACAAGGTGAAGGGCTGGTTGCAGTACAGGTATGTGTACACATGGCGCACTGGCGACAAGGCCGATTCCGGCTGGGAGTACCAGGATGAGACTGTCCTGGCGTTACATGTCGAGGGAATGTCCCGGTGTGAAACTGACGGACTGGCGGACGAAGGCGAGAGGGTATGTGCGTAACCACTCTGGCGGTTCGGAATGGTCGTCAGCTATTTCACCGACTGCGAAAAAGATGCAGTGCTCCCCGTAAGGATCAACGGGGGACATGGGGGAGGGAGCCTGCCGAGGGCTCCCTCCCCCTCTTTTTGGGGGGCTAAGCCGGGGGTCTTCCGCATCGGTGCGCCAACTCTGACACCTGGCGCCTGGCGTGGTTGTCCGCACGCGGTGCGCCAACCTCCTGCGTGCGAGTCGGGTCGTTACGCCAACCGGTTGCTCTGTGTGTCGACATCGACAAACGATCCGTCGCGGGGACTGAGCTATCCGACGAGCACCAGTAGTAGATTGATTAACATACAACACCCAAGGATTCGGTTTCGAGCACTGATGCGGACGATAGAGGGGGTCAGGATGACGGACTCGATCAGGCCGGTTGGCGACGATCCGGTCGACTGGAAGATATCGAACTGGGAGCAGATCCTTCCCGGTACGGCATTCGACAGGATCGAGGCGGCCGCTCGGCTACTACAACTCGCTGATGCCCTCAACGAAGCGATGGACCTGATTGCCATACAGGAAGGCTTGGTCAACCAGAGCGACTACCAGGTCCTGTCGGTCCTGCGACTCGCTCACCACGAGGGGCGGTTGATGACCGCGACCGACGTAGCGAACAGACTCGATATGACCACCGCGACGATGGTGAACCGGGTCGACCGGCTGGAGAGGCTCGGCTACGCCGAACGCACTCCACACCCGACCGATCGAAGGGCGGCCGGACTTGCTATCACACCGGAAGGGACAGCGTGCGCCCAGCGCATGGTCCTGCGCCGTACCGAGGAACGGGAACGAAGGCTCGCTGTCCTGACCGACGAGGAACGCGCTGCTCTGACAGCGGTCCTGAGGAAACTCGCCACCGCGTGGGCATGACGAACGCACCCTCTAACCGGTCCGATGGCCAGAACAGCGCGGGTCAGCGGATCACCGGCGACCCTGTGCGGGTGGGAGTGGTGGGCGCCAGCCCTCCCGGGTTCGGCGATCGCGCCCATCTGCCGGCCCTGCAGTCCGCCCCCGGACTGGTCCTGGAGGCCGTATGCACGACCCGGGAGGAGACTGCCAGAGCAGCCGCCGACCGTTGGGGGGCCCCGAAGTGGTACGCGGGCATAGACGACCTGTGCAACGATCCCGAAGTCGACATCGTCACGGTGGCGGTCCGGCCCCGTTTCCACCACCCGCTGTCCATGGCGGCCCTTCGAGCGGGCAAGGCGGTGTTCTGCGAGTGGCCCCTGGCCCTCGACACCACCGAGGCACGGGAGATGGCTACGCAGGCCAGCCAGGATGGCATCCCGACCGCGGTCGGGTTGCAGGGCCGCTTCTCCCCGGCGATCGCCTGGGCACGCCGATTGGTGGCCGATGGCGCAGTGGGCAGACCCCTGTCGTTCGTGGTCACCCAGATGCTGTCCAAGTTCGATGTCGATCGCGACCGTGCCTGGCTGGTGCGCCATGAGGAGGCCAGCGGCGCCCTGTTCGTGGCCTTCGGCCATGTGATCGACTCGGTCCGTTACATCCTGGGAGAGGTGCAGAGTATCTCCGCTCGCCAGTTGACCCTTTCCCCTGCCGGGGTGTACACCGACGGCGGATCCTTCGAGTGGAAGACGGCCGACACCGTGATGGCCATGACCGAACTGGCAGGAGGCGTCGTCGGGACGGCCTATGTCTCCAACACCGTCTCGCCGCCGCAGGGCTATTCGCTGCGGATCCTCGGGGAGGAGGGGCAGATCCTGCTGGCGGCTCCTTCCTACTACCAATTCAGTCCCGTGAAGGTCTCGGTCGGCCCGATGGCGTTGTCGGTAGGGGGCGGAGAATCCGGACGTTTGGAGGAGGTCGAGATTCCCGCCGATTACTTCTCGGACACTCCGATCACGGAAGGACATTCTGCCTACAACGTGGCCAGGTCTCTCACCGATTTCGCTGAGTCGATCAGGGAGGGACGTCGTTTCCGGCCCGACTTCCACGACGGTGTGGACCTTCATCGTCTTCTCGACGCGGTCATGCTCTCGAGCCGCGAGGGCCGAAGGGTGACGGTGTAGATAGACCCTTTCCGGCGAGCCGTATACTTGGCGCCGGCCGGAGGTGGATCTGTTGCAGCAAGCAACTCCGTTCCGCATGAACCGGCAAGTCTCTACGAAAGGCTGAGAACCTTGGACCTGCACGACCCCTTCTACGACCTGTTCCCCCGACCCTCCTTTCCCTCCATCGAACCGGGGAAGACGGCGCTCCTCACCATCGACCTGCAGTATCTGGATGCTCATGCGGACGGGTGGATTGGCAGGATCGCCCAGGCCGCCGGCAAGCCGGAGACCATGCAGGAACGTTGGGACAACATCAACGGCATCCTTCCCAACGTGCGCCGGTGCCAGGACGCCTTCCGCGATGCGGGAGAGGAAGTCATCCACGTCCGGGTCGCCTACCGGACCGCTGACGGTCGGGACGCAGGTAAGGCATTCATGCCGTCCGCAGAACTCGAACCGGTACCCCGCGAGCCCTACGATGACGAGCTCCTGCCGGAGGTGGCCGCGCAGGGCGACGAGATGATCTTCTCCAAGACCTCCTCCAGCGTGTTCAACTCCAGCGCCATCGACAACGTTCTCAAGCGGATGGGGGTCAGCCATCTCGTGTTCACGGGAATCGTGACGGAGGGGTGTGTGGAACTCTCCGCCCGTGACGCAGCCGATCGGGGATACTCGGTGTCCCTGGTGTCGGATGCCTGCACGTCGTCCACCAGGGAACTCCATGAGAACGCCCTGGTGCGGATGACCGACGGGGGGTTCATCGCCTCCCGGACCACCGACGAGATATGCAAGGAACTGGAGAACCCCGAAACCCCCGCCATGCACCGTCCCGCGTCGATCCCGACGCCCACCAGTTGAAAGGAGCCGGTCTCGAATGGCTGAAGGCAAGCTGACCCACATTTCCTCCCCCGACGAGCGGGAGAGACGCCATCGCGTGCTGCGAGAGGCCATGGCCGGAGCGGGGATCGACGCGATGATCATCTGCAGCCGTGGCGACGAGTTCGTACGGGGCCGAGTGCAGTACGTGAGCGACATCTTCCAGTGGGCCGGGTGGGGTATGGTCGTCCTTCCCCAGAAGGGTGAACCCACCTTCATCGGCGATCCGCTGTGGGGCCTCTCCCGCGTGGCGCTGGTCAACTGGATCCAGGACTATCGGGCTACCCAGACTCCGGAGGTCGAGATCGCCGGGATCCTGTCCGACCACGGCATCTCCAGCGGAACCATCGGGATCGTGGGGCTGGCCGATATCACCTCCGCCGCCCACTACATGGCCTTCCAGAGGACGTTCGGAGGCACCGCCACCCTGGTGGACGCCACAGATGTCTTCGACGACATCAAGTCCGTCAAGAGCGGCGAGGAACTCGACAACCTCCGCGAGACATCCCGCATCATCCGCCGGGTGTTCGCCGGTCTGGAGGGCCACATCCGGCCCGGCACCAATGAGCGCGACGTGCTGGCCGAGGCTCACCGTCTGGTCCGCCAGCACGGCTGCCTGGACGGGATCGCCCAGATGAGCCGCCAGCCGTACCGTGCCTACACCTTCGGGATGGACGCCGAGATCGAGAGGGACGACGTCATCTGCATAGACCTGGAGTGGGGAGGTCCCTCCGGTTACTGGGTGGAAGTGCGGCGGACCTACTGTTTCGGCCGCCCTTCCGACCAGATCCTGCGGTACTGGGAGACCCGTCTGGAGACCCTGGACGCCTGCATCGAGGCGATGAAGACCGGTGACTCCTCCGAAGAGGTCATCGCCGCCCGGAACCGGGTCCATCGCAAGTACGGTCAGGGCGGCGAGGAGTCGGTGGCCTACACGGCGCACGGCATCGGGCTGGACTCGCACGAGCCGCCCTGGGTTCCGGGCAAGGAACGGGTCATGAAGACCGACATGGTCATCAACCTCCATCCACAGATCACATTCGAAGACCCGGATGAGGCCCTGGCCTTGGCAGGGATATGCGTTTCCGACAACGTGCGGGTCACCCCCGACGGCGGCGAGCGGCTCACCTACGACCGCGACATCCTGGTCGACCTGGATGCATAGCCGCGCGGCCCTGGTCGTCGAGCCGGGTCGGGTCGAGATAACCGGCATACAGATCGGTCCCCCCAGGGACGACGAAGTGATCCTCCGGGTCGAGGCGGCGGGCGTGTGCCGCACCGACTACAAGGTCTCGAAGGGCCTGCAATCGGGGCGGGAGCCCCGCTACCCCATGCTGCTGGGCCACGAAGGCGCCGGTGTCGTGGAGCAAGTCGGCAGGGGAGTGACCCGCCTTAAGGAGGGCGACCGGGTGGCGGTGGGATGCCGTGTCCCGTGTGGTTCGTGCTCGATGTGCCGCCGCAACGACCCTCGACGTTGCAATTCATCCTCCCCTAGCGCTCCCGAGGTCACGCTGTCTTCCGACGGGTCCACGGTCGAGGTTCCGATGGGCTTGGGGATGTACGCCGAGCGGATCCCCGTGGATGCCGGCGCTGCCTTCCAGGTGAGCGATGGCATGCCGATGACCTCGGCCTCCATGCTCGGTTGCGCGGTCATGACCGGTACCGGCGCCGTCTTCCACACCGCCAAGGTGTGGCCGGGCGCCACCGCCGCGGTGATCGGCTGCGGGGGGATCGGCCTCTCCACCGTGCAGGGTGCCCGGATGGCCAACGCCTCCAAGGTGATCGCGGTGGACATCTCCGATCTCAAGCTCGAGTGGGCGATGTCGATGGGCGCCACCCATGCGGTCAACTCGGCCGAGCAGGACGCCGTGGAGGCTGTGAGAGCAATAACCGGCGGTCAAGGGGTCGACTTCTCCTTCGAAGCGGTGGGAATGGCCGACACGTTGGAGCAGGCCTTGGCGATGCTGTCCTACGGGGGAGTCGCCACCATGATCGGAGTGCCACCTGTGGGTTCGGCGACCGATCTGAATCCGTCCGCCTTCTTCCGGAACACGTCGACGTTGATGACCACCCACGGAGGGGAGGGGATACCGGCCCAGGACTTCCCGGTGCTGGACTCGCTCTACCAGGCCGGCAGCCTCGACCTGGACTCCATGGTCACCCACACGATCCCCCTGTCGGAAATGGAGAAGGGTTTCGAGAACCTGGAAACGGGGTCCGCTCTGCGCACCGTCGTGGTTCCGGGCTGACCTCGCCGACTTCTCGAGGCAGAGCCGGTCATTGGTAGTTGGCGGAGGTTACAGCCTCGAGGACTGCTGCCACCCTTAGTTAGTTGAGGGACATGCCAAGCGATGACTCACGTCCTCCAGCGTCCTCGTCCCTTCATGATTGAGGGGCTGGTGCATGCTTCCAACCCCTGAACTGAAGGCCGAGACGCGTCGTGAACCGAAGCTAGACAGCGACGGGAGGCACGAACCTCTCGACCTCGACCTGTGTGCTGATGTTGTGGCGGGCCTGCCAGAGGTCGTATGCCATCTGCATACCCAACCAAGTCTCCGGGGTGGAACCGAACGCCTGCGCCAACCGGAAGGCCATGTCAACCGATACAGGGGAACTTCCGTCGAGCACACCGGACAGAGCCTCCTGGCTCATACCCAGTCCCGCGGCTGCGCGCGCAACGGTAAGGCCTAAGGGTTCGAGGCACTCATACCTCAGTATTGCCCCAGGATGTGGAGGGTCGTGTAACGCCAATCAGGTCACCTGCCTTCCAATCCTTTGTCGTTGAATGAAGCAATTCACTTCTCTCCTAGCCGTCCTCTCTAAGTGGTGGTAGTCGCATATGAATAACTGATTGATATACCTAAAACTTATACAAGTAGATAATCTTCAATTTTAACTGTATAACAACGTCAATATATCATACGTTCCGGGCTGTTGTCAAGAGAGACTGGTGGTCCCTGCCAGACTGGGCCGCTAGGCGCATCAGCGATGCGGACGGTCGCCCTACGCGGCTGACTCCGCCGATCCAAGCCTCGGCGAGTCGGACCGGGGTTAGGATTCCCGCCAGTGGTCTGCCTTCCAACCAGACCAGCAAACAACCTGACGGAGGAGCGAGCCTTGGTAGTGCCGATGAGCGATCTGGCTATGGAATACCGGTCTCTGAAGACCGAGATCGACGGAGCGGTGGCGCGTGTCCTGGCCAGCGGCAACTACGTGTTGGGCGAGGAACTTGAGGCCTTCGAGGAAGCCTTCGCCCACTACGTCGGGGCCAGGTTCGCCCTGGGAGTGGGTTCCGGTACCGCCGCCCTTCACCTCGCCCTTGCAGTGCTGAACCTGGGTCCAGAGGACGAGGTAATCACCGTCCCCAATACCGACAACCCCACGGCGTCGGCGGTGACCCACGCGGGAGCGAAGGTGGTGCTGGCCGACACCACCGCGGACACGTTCACGATGGATCCCGAGAAGCTGAAGGAGAAGATCACCCCGCGCACGAGGGTGATCCTCCCGGTCCACCTGTTCGGCCACCCTGCCGACATGGATCCCATCTGCGAGATCGCCGACCGCCACGGGATCACGGTGCTGGAGGACTCGGCTCTGGCGGTGGGAGGCGAGTACAAGGGCCGCAGAACCGGGAGCTTCGGACCCCTGGGATGCTTCAGCGTGGCGCCGGGGAAGATCCTGGGGGGGTACGGAGACGGGGGGATGGTGGTCACCAACGATCCCGATCTGGCGCAGCGGATCCGTGTGCTGCGCAACTACGGCCACGCTCCCGGCATGAGACTGTCAGGCAAGGACCTGACCGGAGGCACGGGCTGGGAAGTGTTGGAGGAGGGTTTCAACCAGCGGCTCGACACCCTGCAGGCCGCGGTGCTCAACGCCAAGCTCCAAACTCTGGAGGACCGGATTGCCGGACGACGGCGGGCTGCCGCCCTCTACCGTGAGATCTTCTCCGGGACACCGGTGACACCTGTCTACGAGGCGCCGTGGGCGCGCCACGTCTACTTCGCCTACAACGCGATGGTGCCAGCCGGCCGTCGTGACGAGGCTCGGGAGTACCTCGCGTCGCGAGGAGTCGCCAGCCGCCTGTACTACAACCCACCGTTGCACCTGCATCCCGCCTTCCGGTGGATGGGTCTCGGCCCCGGCTCCCTGCCCGTGGCGGAGGAGACCGCGTCACGGATGATCGGTCTGCCCTGCTTCCCCCAGATCACCGATTCTCAGGTCGAGGAGGCCGCCTCGAAGCTCCTGGAATTCTTCCGATCGTCTTGACCGGCGTGGCAGCATGGATCACTACACCGGACGGGGTGCGGATTGCCTACCACGAGGTAGGGGCCGGCGACCCGCCGATCGTGTTTATCCACGGCATCTATGGCAACCGGTTGGGATTCGGACTCCAGGAGGGTTACTTCGCGCCTAACCATCGATGTGTGGCCGTCGATCTGCGCGGCAACGGCGACAGCGACAAGCCCGACGAGGTCTACTCGATGGCAGGCTACGCCGACGACGTGGCCGCAGTGATCCGCCGGCTGGGCCTGGGGCGTTCAATCCTCGTGGGACACAGCATGGGCGGGCAGGTAGTCATATCGGTTGCTGCGCGACATCCCGAGCTGGTCGCCGCGGTGGCAAGCTTGGACTCGCCCAGCAACATCCCGGGCTGGCAGCGGCGCTTCCACGAACCCTTCGACCACCTGATGACCTTCGACGGGCCCTACCGGGAGGCGGTCCACATGTTCCTACGAGGCGCTTACCTGCCCACCGACGACCCATCCCACGTCGCAGGGCTGGAGGAGCGGCTGGCCGCGATACCCGACCATGTGATCGTACGGGCTTGGCAGGCAATGAGCGCCTACGACCCGACCGAGACGCTGCGCCAGATGAAGTGTCCCTACCTCTACATCGACTGCGGCCAGCCCGATCTCGACTTGGACCTTCTGCGTGAACTGTGCCCGCAGGTCGTGATCGGCAAGACGGTCGGCGCCGGGCACAAGGCGCTGCAGGATGTTCCAGACCAGATCAACGCCATGCTCAACCGATTCCTCCAGCACGCCGACGGGATCGCGGCCGAGATGATCCGCACCGGCGGAGTGTTCAGGTACAACTTCCCCTGAGTTGGTAGCTGGTGAGTGGTGATTGATTGTACTATTCTACATTGACTTTCCACTGACCACTGACCACCGGTCTACAGGACGTATTCCTAGAGGAGCAATCGCTCGACAGGTTGACCCGTGATCCGGGCGATCAGTTCGAAGTCCTTGTCGACGTGTAGAACGGTGAACAGTGACAGTTCAGCGGTCGCAGCGATCAGGAGATCGGGGATCGAAGGGGCTCGATGGTGGCCGACATCCGCGAGAGCCTGCTGCACATCGATGGCCCGGTTCTCGATAGAGGGCGTCAGGTACTCGATGGGCATGGCGCTCAACGGGGGTTCGGAAGCGCTCTGCCGGAGGTCGCCGGCCGAACGGGCCGAAAATCCGATTTCCAGTCGGGTCACTGTGCAGATACGAACCAACCCTCGCTCGATTCTCGACGCCCACACCGCCGCATGGGGACTTGTAACCAACCGTACGAGAGCCGACTTATCGATCAGCCATGCTGTCATGACCAGGCTGAGCGCATCAACTCATCATCTTCGAGATCGCGGAAGGTCTGCCGAAAGCGCCGCAGCGAGTCGACGCTTACAGCGCCGCCACGTTGTTGCTCGCGTTCCAGTACGCGTCTGATGTACTCCGCCCTGGACAGTCCGACACGCCTGGCGTTGGCTTCGACGATGGCGACGACCTCGTCGGGAACACCGCGGATGAGGATATCTGCCAAGACCAACCTCCGATCAGTGGATGATATCCTAGTATATCGTGGCTGGTGGCTGGTGGCTGGTGGCTGGTGGCTGGTGTATATTATTAGTTTATATTGAATTATACTGATAACCAACAACTGACCACTGATAACTGACCACTGACAGCCGACCACTATCCTCGCACCCATGACTCAGTTCTTCACGACCTCCGGCCGGATACGCATCGCCTACCACGAGGTGGGTGCCGGCGATCCGGCCATCATCTTCATCCACGGCGCCTACAGCAACCGGGGAGGCTTCGGTTTCCAGGAGGAGTACTTCTCGCCGGACCACCGGTGTATAGCGGTCGACTTGCGCGGTCACGGGGAGAGCGACAAACCGGACGAGCTCTACACGATGGACCAGCACGGACACGATGTCGCCGAGTTGATCCGCTACCTGGGCCTGGAGAACCCGGTGCTGGTGGGCCAGAGCATGGGCGGGCAAGTGATCATCGCGGCGGCCGCGCACTATCCGGACCTGGTGGGCGCCATCGCCAGCCTGGACTCACCCAGCAACATTCCCGGGTGGCACCAACGCTTCCACGGTCCCTACGACCACCTGATGCACAAGGACGGCCCTTTCCGGGAGACGCTCATCGCTTTTCTCAGCGCCGCCTACCTGCCGACCGACCACCCATCCCGGCTGGGGCAGATGGCCGAGCGGCTGGCCGAGGTTCCGGACCACGTCATCCTCAACAGCTGGCTGGGCAAGAAGGACTACGACCCGACGGAGACCCTGCGAGGGGTGCAGTGCCCCTACCTGTACATCGATTGCGGCCAGCCCGATGTTGATCTCGGCTTGCTCCGGGAGTTGTGCCCGCAGGTCGTGATCGGGAAGACGGTCGGTGCCGGCCACAAGGCTCTACAGGACGTACCGGACCAGATAAACGCCATGCTGAACCGTTTCATCCAGCACGCCGACGGAATCGCCGCCGAGATGGTAAGAACCGGCGGAGTATTCCAGTACAACTTCCCGGAAGCTTAGGTGTTGGGTGTTAGGTGTTAGGTGTTAAGGACTATCTATTCAGGATGTCCATTGACCGCTGACCGCTGACCACTGACCACTAACCTCCCATCTCATGACCGAATACTTCACTACTTCTGACGGTGTCCGTATTGCCTACCACCAGGTGGGTTCCGGTGATCCGGCCATCGTTTTCATCCACGGCGGATTCGGGAACCGCACCGGTTTTGGCTTCCAGGAGGAGTATTTCTCTCCTGACCATCGTTGTGTCGCAGTGGATCTGCGTGGGCACGGCGAGAGTGACAAGCCAGACGAGATCTACACGATGGAGGGCCACGGCGACGACGTTGCCGCATTGATCCGAGACATGGGGCTGGAGAAGCCGGTGCTCGTGGGCCAGAGCATGGGTGGGCAGGTGATCATCTCGGCAGCTGCACGCCATCCCGGGTTGGTGGGCGCAATCGCGAGTCTGGACTCGCCCAGCAACATTCCCGGGTGGCACCAGCGACATCATGGACCGTTCGACCACCTGATGACCGCCGATCAGGACTATCGCGAGACCCTGCGGAGATTCCTGATGGCTTCGTACCTGCCCACCGATGACCCATCCCGGGTAGGCACGATCGCCGAGCGGCTGGCCCTGGTCCCCGACCATGTGATCCTCAATGGCTGGAAGGGGATGATGGCCTTCGACGCGGGCCCCATCCTCTCCGCGGTGAGATGTCCCTACCTGTACATCGATTGTGGCCAACCTCATCTCGATCTGGACTTGCTCCGGGAGTTGTGCCCGCAGGTGGTGATCGGGAAACCGGTCGGTGCCGGCCACAAGGCTCTACAGGACGTGCCGGACCAGATCAACGCGATGCTGAACCGTTTCATCCAGCATGCCGACGGAATCGCCGCCGAGATGGTCCGTACCGGAGGGGTATTCCAGTACAACTTCCCTTGAGTGGTGGCTTGTGGCTTGTGGCTAGTGGCTAGCGGCTAGTGGCTAGTGGCTAGTGGCTTGTGAAACTCTAAAGTCTAGTAAGAAATGTTATAAACCTTTCTTGCCGCTGACCACTGACCAAACCACTGACCACTGACCACTGGTTCATCTTTGCCTACTCTTCCTCGTCGGGAGCAATTGGCCCGCCGACCGGAATCACCAACTCAGGCGAGTCATCGCTGCCTAGCACCCAAACGGTGTTGTTGCTTTGGGACAGGAACTCGACCTTCCGGTACTCCAGCAATGTCGGGGTCAGGCTCTCGTCGACCAGCCGGTTGGCCTCGGCGATGCCTCGTGCCCGTTCGATCTCGGCGTTGGCAACACCCTCCGCGGCGATACGGGCCGTCTCAGCGTCGATAGCCGCCTGGTCCCGTCGGAACTCCGCCTCCCGTGCTGCCTGCTCCGCCGCTGCCTTGCGGTCGATCGCCGCCATGACTTCGGGCGATGCCGACATCTCCCGTATCTGTACGTCTCTGACGATGACGAACGGGAACACTGCGGCTGCTATGGCCTGGGCTGAGCAGTCACCGATCTGTTCACGGCCGATGGTCCTGGCTTCCTCGAAGTTGAACCGGGCGATGCAGACGCGGATCGCGTCTCGGCTGATCGGTCTCAGCAACACCGCGCGGACCTGTTCGATAGTCCGGTACTCACGGTACGTGTCGACCGGTCCGGTCCCTTCCAGGTTCAAACTCCACAACACCGAAGCGTCCACGTCGACGTCCAGGTTGTCGGTGGTCTGGGCGACGACCGCGTCGGGCCCGCCACGCTCGCCTTCGTTCACGGTGTTGCTGTAGGTGGACTCCTGCTGGAGGCCGGGCATCTCGACCACACTGGCCAGTGGGTTCTTGATGTTCAGACCCTCTCCGAACACCCGTGTGGGCTTGCCGAACAGGACCTCCACTCCCGCATGGTTGGCCGGAATGATGGTGACGAGGGACGCTATTGCGAGGCCGACCGCAGCGGTTCCCGCTACCGCTGCGATGACGCCGATGAACACGGCGGTTCCCGCCAGATCCCGCTGCCGGTAACTATCGGTCTCCTTGCTGGCTCGCTTCCTGGTCCTGAGCCAAATAGTGAGCAATACAACCCCGACCACTGCTAGGACGATTGCGAGGATCGCGATGAACATGGGTTGGTTCCTTTCTGTAGTCCCGTGCCCGTTCGGCACTGGGTTGTGCTGTTATGTCGAATCGGGCCTGGAGCAGCAACCAGCCAGACGTTATAGCCAGTCGACGGTCTCGTGCGAATACGCGGTGGGCGAAGCCCGGGAGGCTATAAGTTGCCTGTCGGTCCACCTTCCGGGGGTTGCCGCGGGCAGCTCCTCAAGGCACTGGGCCAGCAGGTGCCGGGCAACTTCATGGTATGGCAAACGTCTGCATCGTGCATCTATCAACCGTCGCGCTGTTTGCCGGCTCGCGCCTGCTCCAGCAACGGTTCGAGCTTGTCGAGCAGATCCTTTACATCTGCCAGGCCCCCGGACACGTAGTCAGCGTCTCCCCAGTTCTCGTAGAAGTTCTGGTGTAGGGCGTTGGCCGTCGTGAAGCGTTTGCGGATGCCGTCGTCGCGGGTCTCCGTGACCAGATTTCCGACAACTCTGTAGAGGGCGGCGTGGCTGTCGTGTTTCCATCCGCGGTTGGAAGCGACGGCTTTGATCATCTGTGCGGCGGCGCCCCATCCTTTCTCCGATGCCTGCCGTGAGTCGCCTTCGGCTAGCTCCGCAAATCCCTGGACCAACAGTTGTCGGGCCGCCTCCTGGTATGTCAACGTCTGCATCGTGGTCCTCATCATGGCCTGTCCTGCTACAACAACCGTTCCAGCCTGTTGAGCAGTTGCTGTACGTCTGCGAGTCCTCCGGCTACGTAGTCGGCGCTGCCCCAGTTTTCGTAGAAGTTCTGGTGTAGGGCGTTGGCACTGGCGAACCGGTTGCGCACGTCGTCGTCGCCCGTTTCCTTGACCAGCCGGTCGATGACCCGGTAGAGGGCGGCGTGGCTGTCGTGTTTCCATCCGCGGTTGGAAGCGACGGCTTTGATCATCTGTGCGGCGGCGCCCCATCCTTTCTCCGATGCCTGCCGTGAGTCGCCTTCGGCTAGCTCCGCAAATCCCTGGGCCAACAGTTGTCGGGCCGCTTCCTGGTATGTCAAGGTCCGCATCGAGCCTGACCCCCCTGTGTTCATCATCGCTCATAGTCATTGTACATTATTTCTATCACTATGAGTTGTTGCACAATGTTCGAGCAAGGTAATAGGGGAACGTGTTGCCGACCAGGGGATACTCAACGGGACTGTTCTCCGACGAGAACTAACCGGCGATGGACATCACCAAACCGACCGCCACCAGCCCCACCCCTGTCCATTGCAGGTGGTGGAGTCGCTCGTGGAAGAAGATCACTCCGCCGACCACCGCGATCACCCGGCCGCTCTGGGAGAGGATCCCGATAAGCCAGGCCGGTGCGTAGGCCAGGCCGTACCCGAAGGTGACGAAGGAGACGGCGTCGATCAGCCCGACCAGGCCCAGCAGCCAACCATTGCGCCAGGTGATCTTCGATTGCCGCTTGTCCCAGTCCTCCAGCCGGGAATCCTTGCCCTCCCGCTGCCGGTTCTGGGTTATCCGGGCGATTATCACGAACAGCAGCACTACGTAGGCGACGGTGTAGAACCGCTGGGTGATGATGGTCCAGTTGGAGTCGAGCCCGTCACGGATGGGGATCTTGAGACCGGCGTTGGAGAGCGATCCCACCAGCACTGCGATCATGGCGAAGACCGGTCCCCACGTGACCAGCCGGATCCTGGCGCCCTTCTCGATGACCAGCGACGCCAGGACCGCTCCCAGGGCCGCAATAGGGATCCCGATCCATTGCACAGCGCTCGGCCTCTCGGCGAGCAACCAGTAGGAGTAGAGGACGGTTATGGCGCCCGATAGCGCGCTGATGGGGCTCACGACCGACACCGGACCGAGCCGCAGAGCCATGTAGCTTCCCAGGAACGACGTGGCAGCGGCCGCACCCAGGAGGCCCAGCAGGATGATCTGGTCCCTCGTGATCTCGAACGGCACGCCGATCACGAGCGCCCAGGCGATCATCACCACGAAGGCGATGGTTAGGGTGACCGTGGTGGAGCGCAGCACCCCGAAACGGCGGGCCACGACCGCCGTGAGCAGGTTGTTGACGCCCAGCGTCACCGCGGTGATCATCCCGAATACGGCCCCGATCAGCATGATCCGTGTCTTGGCCGGGTCACTGCCGTGGACTGAACCGGTTGTCGATTCGGACTACTCGCGAAGTTGGTCTCCGGCGCGACCGGCAGCGCCGGCTGCGCCCGCCACCTTGGAGATGTCCGTAGTGCCACTGACCCGTTGCGGCATCCAGCTGACCATCCGGTTGAACATCTGGTTGAGCAGGTAGAAGGTCAGGAGCGAGTAGAAGGCGACCACTATGGCCACGATAACCAGCCGAGCCGTGTTGGTTTCCTGAACCGCCGCGGCGGCCATGAAGCCCAGTCCGGTCGGGAAGCCCAGGAACTCGGCGGCGATAGTCAACGACCACCCGAGCCCACCGGCCAGCAAGAGCGCGGTGCGCAGCTCCGGCATGGCGCCCGGAACCACCACTCTGAGATAGGTATAGAACCGCGAGGCGCCCAGGGTTCGGGCGCTCTCGATGTACCGGTCGGGCACGTTGGCCACCGCGTTCATGGTCGCCACCACCAGCATCACCCACACCCCGAAGCCGATGAAGAGGGTGGTGGCGCGGAGGTCGACTCCCAGGGCGAACTGCATCCAGGGAATCGCCGCCAGCAACGGGATCATTCTGAGGAAGTTGAACGGCGCCCACGAGATCTGCCGCAGGGCGGACCAGTAGGGAAGGGCAAGACCGGTAACCAGACCAGTGATCAACCCGACACCCAAGCCGGCCACCAGCCGGGACAGGGTCATGAAGGAGTGAAATCCCAATGCCAGGAACACAGCTGTCCAAGTCCTCGACTCGGCACCTTCGATGGCGGGGAACGGCGCTAACTCTCCGAACTGCACGGTCAGTCCGGCAAAGCTGAACCCCCCGAACAAGTCCCAGTTGCCGGACAGTCTGTAAAGGGCGTTGTAGATGATGTAGTCGAATCCTGGCACGAGCGGATGTTCAAGAGTCCCCTTGGGTGCGATGTACGACACGATCTGCCAGCCCACCAGCAATACCGCCCAGGTGATGAAGAAAAGAGGATTGTTCTTCACGGCGTTCAAGATGCGCTCGGGCAGACGGACAATGCCCTTCCCGATCCTGATGACCGCTGCGGCCGACCTTCGGTATCGGAAGACGAATGTGTAGGCCCACCACAGGACAACCCAGAAGGAGATGAATTGCCAGGTGAGATGGAGTGTGCCCTCTTCGAACTGCCAGTCTCCAAGCGACGAGAAGGCGAGGACGACCAGACCTGAGCCGAAGATCCAGGCGGCCCATCCGACCCAGAATAGGATCCTCAAGAGTCTGGTGAGGCTCAAACCTGGGTCGCTTCCTCTTCGGTGATTCCCAAGTGGGCCAGGATCGTCTTGGTGATATCCACCGCGCCGGCACTGGCTCGCACATCTTCATCACGGGGGCGTGGCAGGTCGACCGGGATGTCATCGACCAGTTTTCCTTCGGCCAGGAGGATCACGCGGTCGGCCAGGATCAAGGCCTCCTCGATGTCGTGGGTCACGAAGAAGATGGTCTTCTGTGTCTCTTCCCACAGGTCGAGGAGCACGTCATGGAGATTGCGGCGGGTGAAGTAGTCGAGGGATCCGAAGGGTTCGTCCATGAGGATCACATCGGAGCCGACCGCCATGGCTGCCGCCAGCGCCACCCGCTTGCGCATACCTCCGGACAGTTCCCGGGGCCACGAGTCGGCGAAGTCGGTCAGCCCCACCGCGTCCAACCAGTGGGCGGTTGTGGACTTTCGTTCCTCGTCGTCCACCTTGAGGGCGCGGAGGCCGAACTCGACGTTATCGCGGACGTGAAGCCAGGGAAAGACGGTGTCCTGCTGGAACACCATCGCCCGGTCGGCGCCGGGCCCTTCGACCACCGTGTCTCCCAGCCTTGTCTGGCCGGCGGTCGGAGGTTGAAGCCCGGCCAGCACCCGCAGGAGGGTGGTCTTGCCGTGGCCGGAACGCCCGACCACGCAAACGAACTCGCCGGGTTGGACTTCGAAACTCACATCGTGGAGGGCGTTGACCAGTTGGCCGGACCGGTGCTCGAACACGCACCACAGGCCCTCGAAGCTGACGACTCTTGACATAGCTGTTCCTCCTTGTCTACAGCCCTAGTCGGCGGCCAGCCTCGGACCACCTGGTCAGGTAACGGATGACTACCAGCAGCATCGCATCGACCACCACCGCGAGAACTCCGTAGAATGTGATCAACGCCACGAGTGCTGACGGGGCTTGGAGTTGGCCGATCAGGAACCTCCAGATGTCGATCAGGTGGCCTCCGCCGACCTGTATTCCGAGCACCTCGACCAGGACGCCCAAACCCCAGGCACCCGCCAGCGCGATGCGGAATCCTCCCGCGATCTCGGGAACCGTGCCGGGCAGGTAGACCCAGCGGAATATCGAACCAGGTGTTCCGCCCAGGGTCAGGGCCGACTCCACGATCCCGACGGGAATGTTCTCGGCAGCCCGCCGGCTGAAGAAGTACATGAGCAGGGTCGTGTAGAAGGTCACCAGGCCGATCGTGGTCATGATCGGCACCTCTACACCGAACCAGATGACGAAGAACGGTGCGGCGATGAAGATGGGGGCGGTTCCGAAGAAGGAGGCGATCGGCGTGAATACCTGGGCGACCTTCGGGAACACGAGGCTGGACAGGCCGATCGCGAGACCGGCGATGGTGCCGAACGCAGCGCCGAGCAGGATACGGATGATCGTCACGATCAGGTGAATGCCGTAGCCATAGCAATAGTCGGGTAGCTGGCCGATCGGAACCGGCAGAGGGCCACCGGTCAGGGCAGCGGTGTCAGACGTGTACTTCCATCCCATCAGGCTCGAGGCGACTTGCCTGAAAGGATTGTTGACGTTTGCCGGGTGAAGATCGGGGCAGGCGTGGACGAACTTGATCCTCATGTCCTGGCTGGTTCCAAGGTTGCTCCAGAAGTGGGCTATGGCGCCTTCCTCCCGGAACAGTCCCCACACCCCCTGGAGTATGTCCTGGAAGGGACCCACCGCGCCGAATGGCGGAGGGATGTCGTAGTGCCAAGGAGATGCCTCGAGGGAGAGCAATACCCAAGCAACGAAAAAGAGGGTTATTCCTATCGCAATATAGACGATGCTGGCAATTCTGCGCCGTCTCTTTTCTCGTTGTGCCTTGGCTCTCACATCGAGAACGTCTGTGGAGGTCATCGTCACTGGATCTCAAGCCCCTTTACGTAGTGGCGACTGACGGAGCGCTCTTGGGAGGGTGATCTGGTTGGTCTCTAGTCCACAAGCCAACGCGGGGCCGGATGGCGATCCGACCCCGCGTCGGTCCTTCTCACTTGCCTGCACCAGGCAAGTCACGTTGTCTTCGGCGGATGAGACTAGCCGATCAGGGCCGCCTCAAGGAAGCGAAGACTGTCGTAGAAGTTGTAGTTGTCGTAGAGGGCCTGGGCCTGGTCGATCAGAGCCTGCTGGCTGGCCGACAGGTCCATGCCGCTCGCCCGAGCGAACAGGTCATCGGAGCGATCCTGCATGCCCTTGAGGTCGTAGTAGATCTCCTGGGCCAGCAGGAACTCTTCCAATCCCGCCTGAGTGTCGTAAGTCTCGGACAGGACTCCCCTCGCCTTCAGAGCCTCGATCTGGGTGCGGAACACCGTCTCGGGGTGGTAGCTCGGCAAGCTCAGATCCCACAGAGCTTCCTGGTCTTCCCAGTTGAAGGACGGATCGATCGTATCCCAGATCACCCCGATATCCTCAGGTTCCATGGTGATGCCGCGCTTCTCGTTGATGATGTTGGCCTCGATCTCCCAACCCGTCTCCTGGACCGCGGGATCCTCGAGATAGGCGAGAATACGGTTCGCCATCGCGACGACCCGATATGCGAGGTCCTTGTTCTCCTCGACCCATTCGCGGCGAGCCAAAAGGCCGGTGCCACCAACGGTGGACGAGGCGATCGCGGTCTGCTGTGACAGGGCGTCGTGCTCGTACATCATGGCGAAGTTGATCAGCGGATCCCACCCGTTGCGCATCATCTGCACCAGGGTCGGAGCGCCATAGGGCATGGCGAACTCGATCCGGCCCGCTTGTGCGGAGAGCTGCACGATGGTCGGGTCATCCACGTACACCGGAGTGGAGTAGTTACGCCAGTCGTTGGTGGTGATGCGGATGGGCTGCGCGTTTCCGGCGTCATCAAGTACCGGAGACCCGTCCCGGCCTAGGAGGACCAAGGGGTTGCCTTCGCCGTCCAGGGCCGGAATGTCCTCGACTACGTCCTCCCACCACTGGGGCAGGTAGGCGAAGAAGGCATCCGAGTACTGGGACTGCGTCGTGCTGTGCGGCGGGATATGGACTTCCTTACCGACCAACTGCTGTACCGCAGCCGTGGCCGCCTCCGTGAAGCTCATGCCCTCGTCCATGAACTCGATTGCCGTCTTGGCCTCGCTGTCCGGGGCCACCAGGATGGCGTAGCCGACGTAGATGTCAGCAAAGTGGATGGGCGGAATGGTCTGACCGAAGGTCTCCAGGGTTCCGAAGACGCCAGGGACCCAACCCTGCGCAACATCGCCGTCACCACGCTCCAACCAGGGAACGATCTCCTGGGAGGCGGTGAAGTAGTGATAGGTCGGCTGGTTAGGAGTGATGGTGATACCCCATTCCTCCCACCATCCCAGCTCGATCGGGATCTGCCAGTAGGCAAGGTCGGCGCAGCAGGGGTAGATGCCCATGCGAACCTCGGCGGCACGGATCTCGGGTGCCTCCACCATCATCGACTCGGCCAGCGCCATCTCGGCTTCTTCGGCCATCATGGAGGCTTCTTCGGCCTTCATCTCGGCTTCTTCGGCCATCATGGAGGCTTCTTCGGCCTTCATCTCAGCCGCTTCCAAAGCCGCTTGTGCCTCTGCGTCGCCCGCTTCGGCAGCGGCCATGGTGGCCTCCAGATCAGCCTGCGCCTGCTCCAGGGCGGCCTGGGCGGCAGCTGCTTCGGCGGCGGCGTCGTCGGCAGCAGCCTGGGCGGCTGCGGCAGCGTCAGCCTGCGCGGCGGCGTCGGCGGCAGCCTGGGCCGCGGCAGCCTCGGCAGCGGCCGCAGCAGCTTCGGCTTCCTCCGCGGCGCCGTCGTCGCCACAGGCCGAGGCCAGCAACGCAAGGACGGTCATCAGTACGATGACACCTGCAAATCTCTTCATTCGGGCTTCCTCCCGTTCGCTTGCTTGTCGTGCCAATGGCACACGAATCCAGAGTGACGTGCGTCGAGCCTGCAACACTCGGACCACATATATCACTCGGACCACATATATATAGCGAATGGAGCCCTCGAATCGCAAAGCAGGCACAGTTTTCCTCAGGACTGCGCGATCGGAGCCCTTGCAACCCCAGCTAGGCAGGGGTTCGCAACTGCGAGGTCAGGCCTCCGTCCACGACCAGGGTGTGGCCGGTGACGAACGAGGCGTCTTCCCCGGCCAGGAACGCCACGGCCCCGGCGATGTCGGACGGATTGCCCCGGCGGCCCACGGGATGCAACGCCGAGACCGAAGCGGCGAATTCCTCGACGTTGTCCAGGGTTGCGAGGACCCGCTCCCATGCGCCCGTGTCGATGAATCCCGGCGCGATGGCGTTCACCCGTATACCGAGCGGTCCCAGTTCCAGGGCAAGCGTTCTTGTGAGGCCTATCAGACCGGCCTTGGAAGCGGTGTAGGCAGAATAGTTGGGAAAGGTGTACCAGGCCATCACCGAGGCGATGTTGATGATGCTTCCCCCGCGCGAACGCTGCATGACTCCGGAAGCGGCCTGGGCGGAGAAGGCGACGCTGCGCAGGTCCACGGCAATGCAACGGTCCCAGGCCTCGACGGTCATCTCGGAGAGCGGCTCGTTGTAGTCGAGCCCTGCGTTGTTCACCAGCACGTGCAGGGCGTCCCAGCGGTCCGCAACCGCCGAGACGATCACCTCGAACGCATCGGGTTCCCCAACGTCGACCTCCAGGAAGAAAGCATCGGCTCCCTTGCCAGTCAGACGGTCTGTCACGCGCCGGCCGCCGTCCGCGTCGATGTCCACTACCGCCACCCGGTACCCGTCGGCGGCCAGCCGCAGGGCGCAACCCCGCCCTATTCCGGAGGCGGCGCCGGTCACCACGGCCACTCTGTTCGCTGTCATCTGATCTGCTCTCCTTTGGATCTCGGATCCAGCACATCCCGCAAGCCGTCCCCCAGCAGGTTGGTGGCGAAGACGGTCACGGCCAAGGCGACTCCCGGGAAGACGGCCATCCACCAGGAGAGGGCTATGAACTGGCGACCGTCCTGGATCATGGTTCCCCACTCAGGACTGGGCGGGGGAATTCCCAGCCCCAGGAAGCTGAGCGCCCCTCCGGCGAGGATGGCCCCGGCCACATGAATGGTCATCATCACCAGGATCGGCGGGATCACCCGGTGGATGATGTGGCGGAACATGACCCGCAGGTCCCCGGCGCCGATGGCGATGGCCGTCTGCACGAATGGCGCCTCCTTCGCCTGGATGACCTGACCCCTGGCCATGCGGATGTAGAAGGGGATTCCCGAAAGTCCGAGGGCGAGGGCGATACTCCACAGGCCGGGACCCAGAACGGCTATCACCGTGAGGGCCAGGAGGATGGGGGGGAACGCCAGGGCGATGTCCACGAACCGGGTCAGCACCAGATCGGCCCACCGTCCGTAGTAGCCGAACAGCATCCCGAGCGTGGTACCGACGACCGACGAGATGAGCATGGGCGCCACACCCATTACCAGAGATGGCCGCGCTCCGTGGATCACCCGGCTCAGCACGTCCCGACCGAAGTGGTCGGTCCCCATCAGATGCGCCCAGCTGGGGGGCTGCAGGGCGACGTCGGGGTCGGTGTCCACCGGACCGTAGGGGGCGATCCAGCCGGCGAACAGCGCGGCTGCCAGTACTACGAGGAAGAGCGATCCTCCCACCAGGACCGAGCGGTGGGAGATCAACCTCCGCCAGATATGGACCGAGGTCTGCTCCAGGGGGACGGGAGCCGGGGCGGTGTCCAGCATGCCGGTCCTCAGGCCGTGCCCAGCTTGACGCGGGGATCGAGGAACTTGTAGAGGATGTCGACGACCACGTTGATCACCACGAAGATCGAGGCAAGGATGAGGATCGAGCCCTGCAGCACGGGTAGGTCACGGCGCAGGATGCTGTTCACCACCAACTGGCCGAGGCCCTGGCGGGCGAACAGCATCTCGATGACCACCGCAGCACCCAGCAGGTTCCCGACCTGGAGCCCGATCATCGTCACCACCGGTACCAGGGCGTTGCGCAGCCCGTGCCGCCAGGTAACCCGGCGGTCGGAGGCGCCCTTGGCCCGGGCGGTGGCTATGTAGTCCTGTTCCAGCGCATCGATCAGGCTGCTTCTGACTAGCCGAGCCAGCACCGCCGCCTCGGCGACACCCAACGCCACAGATGGCAGCACCAGCCCGTCGAATCCCCCGGAACTCAGGGCCGGGAACCATCCCAGGTTCACCGCAAACAGAAAGATGAGCATGAGCCCCAACCAGAATTGCGGTACGGACAGTCCCAACACCGCCGTTCCCATGGCCATGGTGTCGATCAAGCTGTTGCGATGCCGGGCCGCCACCACCCCGAGGGGCACCCCGATGAGGATCGCCACCGTCATCCCGGCGGCCACCAGAATCAGCGTGGACGGAATCTGCGCGCCGACCAGGGAGAGGACGCTGCGGTCGGAACGGGTCGAACGGCCCAGATCTCCCTGAACCAGTCCCCATAGGTAGTCGCCCAACTGGACCAGCAGCGGCCGGTTGAGGCCGAGGGCCTCTCGCATCTGCAGCTGCTGCTCGGGACTGAGCTTCGCTCCTCCGGCCATGACGGCCGAGACCGCGTCTCCCGGCACCAACTGCATGAGCAGGAAGATCAGGACCGCCGCCCCGATCAGGACCGGGACGGTCAGGGTCATCCGGC
Organism: bacterium; assembly: GCA_028821235.1. NCBI lineage: Bacteria > bacterium. The sequence continues at coordinate 20,857 of JAPPGV010000128.1, read as the reverse complement.
CGAGGACGTACCTCAGCACTCCTCGGACCGCCCCGGCCGTGACGGCAAGGTGTGCGGCAGGGTGCTTTCAGCCCTGCCGCACACCGGGGCGCCGATCGGAAACGACACCCTCAACATGCCCGGTCTTCAAGTCAAGCTCTTACTGGCTGAGCGAAGCACCTCCGAAGTACTTGTAGAAACCGGTTCCGTCGACCGAGAACCCGCTCAGGTCGTTCGAGAACGCCGTGAAGAAATGCAACTCGATGATCGGGACTATGTAGGCCTGATCCATGATGTAGCGCTGCACCTGGGACAGGATATCGGCCCGGACCCCCAGGTTCGTCTCCACCGACGCCGCATCGAGTAGGGCGTCCAACTGCGGATCGTCGATGTGCCCGACGTTTATATTGCCCGGTCCAATCGACGTGGAATGGAAGTCCCGCCGGAGGGTGGCGGGCGATCCGAACACATCGCCCATCGAGGCGAGCTCGTAGATGGTCTCGCCGGTCCCCTGGAAGTAGCCGCCGCCCTCGAGCGTGATCACCTCGGCGTCGAAACCGATCTTGCGCAACTGGTCCTGCAACAGGGTCACCCATGGGTTCCAGCTGCGGTTCTCGATGATGCGGGCCCGGAGGGTCTCGCCGTCCTTGCTCCGGAGGCCGTCGCCGCCCAGCGTCCAACCCGCCTCGTCCAGCAGCTGTGCCGAGAGATCCGGGTCGTAGGGGTAGTAGGTCTCCACGATCGGGTCGTACTCGGCGAAGTCGCTGGAGAGCGGACCGTAAGCCCTGGGCGCCTTGCCGAAGAACACCAGCTTGACGATCTCATCCTGGTCGACCGCGTGCAGGATTGCCTTGCGCACCCGGATGTCCGAAGTGGGCGAGATGGCCGGGCTGATGTAGTTGACCTGCGGCAGACCGGGGAGTGAGAAACCTTCCACGGTCACCCCGTCCAGTTGCTCCAGGGGTGCGATGTTCTGGAACGGGACCAGGTCCAGGAAGTGGATCTCCCCTGTGGACAGGGCCGCGGTGCGGGTCTGGTCGTCCGGGATGAAGCGGAAGATCAGGCGCTCGGCGCGGGCCGGTCCGGTGGTTCCGTAGAAGGAGAACTCACCCCAAGTCCAGTCCGGGTTGCGAACGAGGGAGATGTGGCTTCCCTCCACCCACTCTTCGAAGATGAACGGTCCGGTCCCGATCGGCTGCTGGCCGGCGTCGTCACCCAGGGCCTCCACTGCCGCGGCGTTCGTGATGGCCGCTCCGGGAGCGGCGAGATCGATCAGGATGTCGGGCACGGGCGCCGAGAAGACCAACTCCACCGTGTGGTCGTCGATGACCACGGTGTCCTGGTAGTTGGTGGCGATCAGGGCGGTCTGCGATCCGGAGACGTCGCCCTTCATCCGGTCGAAGTGGGCCTTCACCACCTGGGCGTTGAGCGGATCACCGTTGTGGAAGGTGACCCCCTCCCGGAGGTTGAAGCGCACGCTCATGGCGTCGGGGCTGAGACTCCAACTGGTTGCCAGGCCGGCGTGGATCTGCCTGCCCTGGCCCAGGATCACCAGCGTCTCGTAGATCTGCGCCACAACCGCCTGGTCGTTGACCGTGGTGGAGGCGAAGGCGTCCAGCTGGGACGGCTCCTGGTTGGTCCCGAACACGATCGTGCCGCCGCTCATCAACTCCTCGACCTGCATCTGGGCTTCTTCGGCGGTCATCTGGGCTTCTTCGGCCGCCATCTGGGCTTCTTCGGCGGTCATCTCGGCTTCTTCGGCCGCCATCTGGGCTTCTTCCGCGGTCATCTGGGCTTCTTCGGCGGCCATCTCGGCATCGGCCTTGGCAGCCTCGGCTTCGGCCAGCGCAGCCTGAGCGGCCTCGTCGCCTTCCATGGCCTCCGCGGCCGCCATCTGGGCGGCTTCCAGTTCGGCCTCGGCTTCGGCCAGGGCTGCGGCTGCCGCATCGGCGTCGGCCTTGGCGGCGTCGGCCTCGGCCTGGGCCGCGGCGGCTTGAGTTTGCGCCTGGGCGGCCGCCTCGTCCGCGGCGGAAGTGTCCTCCTCGCCACCGCACGCGGCTGCCAGCATGGTCAGGACCACGAATACGGTGACCAGAGACCTACCGGCGAGTCTCTTCATCATTTGCTCCTCGGTTTGCCAGTCTGTAGGGGTTCACCCCTCGAGCATGGTGATCCCGCCCGCACCCGGCCGGCAGGGCCACCTAGGTGAACATAGCCCGGCGCCGGGGGGTCGGCAATTGGCGCGGGCCGGAGTCGTGGAGGTACTTCAGGCAGTTTCCGAGATAAAGTGGCAGGCAGCGGTGTGGCCGGATCCCAGAGGCGCAAGGTCGGTGATCCGGGCCCGGCACTCGCTCCTCCCCCCCGAAAGGAAGCACCTGGGGTGGAAGGCGCATCCCGGGGGTCGGGCAGCCAAGGTGGGAGGGGTGCCCGGGATGGGCGCCAACCGTCCCAGCTCTCCGTCCAGGCGGGGGAGGCTGGAGAACAGCCCGATGGTGTACGGATGGCGGGGCCGCTGGAAGATCGTCTCCACCGTTCCGGTCTCGACGATCCGCCCGGCGTACATGACCGCCACCCGGTCCGCCACCTCGGCGATCACCCCCAGGTCGTGGGTGACCAGGATCATCGAAGCTCCCGTGGCGCGGCATCCGGCGGCCAGCACCTCCAGCACCTGGGCCTGGATCGTCACGTCGAGGGCTGTCGTCGGCTCGTCGGCGATCAGGACGGACGGCCGGTTGGCGATAGCTATGGCGATCACGACCCTCTGCCGCATGCCGCCTGACATCTCGTGGGGAAACTGGCGGATACGCTCTCGCGGGTTGGGAATGCCCACAAGTTCCAGCAGCTCGAGGGCCCGCACACGGGCTTCGCCACGCGAGGCACCGTGGATACGGAGGGCCTCGGAGATCTGGTGTCCCACCCGCATGACCGGGTTCAGTGAGGTCATCGGATCCTGGAAGACCATGGCGATCTCCTCGCCCCGGACGATCTCCAGTGCCGTCTCGGAGAGTTCCAGCAGGTTCCTCCCGCCGTAGAGGACCTCACCGGCGGTCACGCGAGCGCTTTCCGGAAGCAATCCCATCAGGGAGGAGACCGTCACGGTCTTCCCGGAACCTGACTCGCCCACCACGCCCAGTATGTCGCCGGGGTAGAGGGTGAAGCTCACATCCTCGACCGCAGGCAGGATTCCCCCGTGCGTCTGGAACGAGACCGAGAGTCCGCGCACCTCGATCAGTGGCGAGGTTACGTCTCTGCCGCGGTCGGGAGGCAATGTGAGGTCGGTGGTCATCAGAGGGCCAGGTCGGAGATCAGATCGCGGGCCTCTCCTTCTAGTACGGATGCCGCTTCGGACGTGAATGCGGTGGCCCACTCGGGTTCGTAGCCCCCGCGGGCGAACTCCTCCGCGGTGGGAACGTACCCGGTCACTCCGTTGGTGTATCCGGCCATGTGGGTGAACTCGAAGGGTGACGCATCCCGGACCCGTACCCCGATCTCCGAGAAAGGCTCGCCCGGAAAGCCGACCAGCGCGACATCGTCGATGCGGATCCCGTGCAGGGTGGTGTCCAGGCTGCTCCTGCCTCCGCACAGCCGGGCCCAAGCCGCGCTGATCAGGGCCCGCCGGGCGCGGTAACGGGCGTCGAGCACCTCCGCCTGCGGGACCCCGGAAGCCTGGAGATCCAGGAAACGCCGTGACAGTTGCTCGGCTTCCGCCTGCGCTTCCCGGGGAGGAGTGGTCCGCCGGACCGGCATCTCGATGGGCCGCTCGATTACCCTGACGACCGGTTCGCGGTCGGGGAGCGGATCGTCCACCCACATCCCCAGGGGAGCTCCTGACTCGACGATGCGGTCGAAGCGGCGCCGGGTGGGGCGGGTGCGGATCCGGGTGAACACCTTGGCGGCCTCGGCCCCGAGCCTGGTGCCCATCCGATCCGCTGCTCCGAGATCGCCGGTGAGCGCCTCGGTCGTCATCATGTTGCCGGCACATCCTTGCAGGTAGAGGCAGGTGGCGCCGGTCAATTGCTCCACCACTCGTTTGGTGACCCCTGGGAAGTCGGGACTGATCAAGCGGTTCTGGAAGGCCAGCACGATGGGATGGGCGGCGTAGCAGACCAGTGCGGCCAAGGGCTGCTCGTCGGTGTCGTCGAAGCGGACGACCATCACCGTCGGGTCGCGGAACCCGTCGGGGTCCTGGCCGACTACCACCGAACCGTTGGGTGCCCTGAGCCGGCGGTTCACGGCGATGGAACTCTCACCCCAGCCCGCCGCCATCCGAGCCGGACGGAGAGAACTCCTGGCCTGGTGGACGGCGCCGAGCGTCTGGGACCAGACCGTCTCCCGGTATCCGGCCACCAGTTCCGATCCGGCGCGCCCCGAACGGTCTCCCAGGAAGTTCGACCACACCGGCCCGGCATGGGTGTGAGTGAAGGAGACCCGGATATTGGCCGGATCAACCCCCAGCACGCCGGCCACGTCGGCGCGGATGCGGTCGGAGTCCTCGACGGTGACGATCATCAGGTCGTAGTCGAGGATGGCGACCGTGTCGTTCTCGCCTTCCACCAGCAGCACGGTCACCCAGAGATCGAGATGGACCCCCTCGGCCCTCTCGTGTACCTGGGCTCCCCATCCGGCGTGCTCAATCCCTACCGGAGGGGTGATGTTGCCGCGTCCGACTCCCACTCTCACGAAGTCTCTCCCAGTCTGGCTAGGAGGAGGTTAATGGAGTGGGAAGGATCACTCCGGTGGCCAGTCGAGCTTTTTGGCGCACAACCCACCGTCCACCTTGAGGGTTTCGCCGGTGATGAACCCGGCCTCCGCCGACAGGAGGAAACAGACCGCCGCAGCCACCTCGGACGTATCGGCGAAGCGCTGCTGGGCATGGAGAGCGTCGGCCTCCGGTTTGGACAGCCGACCTCCCTCGATGGCCGAACGCGCCAGGGGAGTGTCTATGTATCCGGGCGCCACCGCGTTGACCCGGATCCCTAGGTGGGCCCACTCGGTGGCCAGGCTTCTGGTCAACGAACTGACCGCCGCCTTGGTGGCGGCGTAAGGAGCGCGTAGAGGCCATCCGAAGAACTCGGCCACCGAGGAGAAGTTGACGATCGACCCGCCGCCGGCCTCCATCATCATCTTGCCGGCCGCCTGGCACCAGTAGAACGTTCCTGACAGGTTGATGTCCAGCACCTTCTGCCAGTCCTCGGGGGCGAACTCGGCGCTCGGCCCCGCCAACTGGATACCGGCGCAGTTCACGAGCGACCGCACCGCCCGTCCCAATTCCCCGATCTGCTGCTTAGCCCGGCGTACCGAGTGGTGATCGGCCACATCGCAGACGACTTCCGAGATGCGGTCTCTCCCGTGATCTCGGATCAGCCGGGTGGCGTGGCCGGCCTGCAGATCCACGGCCGCGATGAGGACGGCGGGATCCCGGGCGAGCAACTCCTCGACGACGGCCGAGCCGATCCCGCCTGCCGAGCCGGTGACTATCGCCACTTCGGGCGCCGAATCGGCGACTATGTCGACGGTCCCTTCTGATCCCCTTCAGCCATGGCCTGTTCGATCTGCTTGGCCGGATCGGCAGTCATCCAACCGGGCGCTTCGGCCATATCATCTCCCTCCACTCTTCCGGACACTCTTCCGCCGGGCTGTCCCGATGGAGGCTAGTGGTCTGTCCGAAGAGTGACTCGGTGTGTCCTCCTGGCCGGCAAGCTGCGTTCGCGGTTGTTCGGTGACCGCTAACGTGCGGGAGAACTTTCCCTGTCCCTGCAAGGGGTGCACACTTGAGTACCGACATAGGTGCGTGGTCGAAGGTGGCCGCAACCACCGTGACCGGATCGTGGTGGACGCCGTTCGCCCGATTCGAGGAGACGGTGGTGCTGCATGTCGATCTGACCGCCCACGAGGACCGGGAGGCCGAGGCCGTGGCACTGCTCGACGAGGCGGAGCGGGCCCGATGGTCCGAGTTCCGGTACCCGGGTCCCCGGAGGCGGTTTGCTCTGTGCCGTGCGGCCCTTCGGGCGATCTTGGGGGAACGGCTCGGTTGCCCTAACGACCGTCTGACCTTCGTAACGTCCGACCACGGCAAGCCGTACTGCCTGGTGGCTGACGAGCCCGCGCCCATAAGTTTCAACGTCAGCCACAGCGGTAGCCACGGGTTGATAGCGTTGGCAGCCGAAGGCCGCGTCGGGGTAGACGTAGAGGAGCGATCCAGGCGTCGGTATCTCAATGGGTTGATCAACACGGTGCTGACCCGGAAAGAACGATCCGAGATTGAAGGTCTCCCTCACGAGTTGCGGCTGTACTCCTTCTTTCGATTCTGGACGATCAAGGAGGCAATCATCAAGGCCGTCGGTGCGGGCCATAGCCTGGACGTATCGAAGATCGAGACGCCGACGTCAATCCGCGGCGGCGCCAGAGCGAGTATCTTTGAATCCCCGTCCGTGCCTGGAATGAGGTTCTGGGTTGAGGATGTGGGAAACGAAGACTTCGCAGCGGCTCTCGCGTATGAGATACTCCCGTGATTCGGAACCCGGTTCCTCCGGGGGGCGACCCGGATCTGTGTGTGGATAGCAACTGGCCAATGGCTCGTTGTACACCAGTATCCACGCGAGATGAGAATGCGACTGCCTGCCCTCCTCGGCTGTCACCACGGAGCCGGACTTGAGTAGAGGGCAGGACAAAGTGTGGGAGATTCCCGAGCCGAACTCGATAGAAGATGTTCGTCTGGAAGATGGAACACATGTCACTCTACGTCGTCATGGAAGATCCTCAGGTCAGCGACTCGTAATGAGCCACGGTAACGGACTGGCTATTGATCTTTACTTACCGTTTTGGGGACTTCTTATCGACGACTTTGACATTGTAGTATATGATCTGAGGACCACGGTTGGAATGAAGTAGGGCCGATCAAGTATCACAATTTGCCGACCTTCGTCAAAGACCATGACGCTATCATGAACACAATTGACATAGTGTACGGGGACAAGCCCAGGATTGGAGTCTTTCACTCTGTATCGGGCCTGATTAGCCTTCTATCCCCAGCTCGAGGTGGGGACTTCGCAGCAAGAATTCTGCTCGATCCACCTCTCTGTACTCCCGGCAGGAGTTACGAAGAGTTCGACACAGCTGCTACTCGGACAGCGGCAATTGCTCGCCGCCGTACGGACCAGTTTCGATCTTACGATGAGTTCGTGGACCTGATGAGTTTCTTTCCGCTATTCCGTCAAGTAGCACCCGCAGTTCTTGACCTTATGGCAAGGACAATTCTCCGCAAAGACAGTAATGAGGGATTCTATACTCTCAGATGTCCACGAGATTATGAGGCACAGATCATAGACTATGCCAGTTCTTATTCGGTACTAGTTGACTTCAGCACATTGGCCAGTCCCACCAAGGTCATAGGTGCCGATCCATTAGTGCCCTATTCATACTTGCCCACGCTGGACCTCAGTGACATGCTGAGCGTTGACTATGACTTTCTTCCGGATACAACCCACTTTCTTCCACTTGAACAGCCGGAAGCATGTGCGGCCATAGTCCGGGAATTCATTAGCTCAATAAGCACGGTATAACCTCACCGCACAGGAGAGGTTCACTTGCTCATCAAGTAGAAGACGTATCAGTCCAGAACGACATCACGTCCGCTAGCGAACTTCACCAGACTGGCTCTTGAAGCTCAAGCAGCCTTGCCATCTAGGAAGTTCACGACCTCGCTCAGAGTCTTGAGGGAGGTGCATTCCTCAACGGTGAAGTCAACATTGAACTCTCTAGACACCAGTTTGGCCAGAGCAACAATGTCCATTGAGGAGACTCCGGAGTCGACAAGGCTGATGTTCAGGTCGTCAGGGATATCAAGGGCTTGGCCATCTACCTCGATGTTGTCGTTGACCAGGGATGTGAGTCGTTCTGCGGTGGAAGCCATCGATACTGCACCTTTCTTGGTTGCGCCGCTGCTGAGACGGGATGATCGTAGGCGGATGCTACACCAAGGTCAACCGGCAGACGACCTCTCCGGGTACGCGTCGGGCACGGGTCCAACCTAGGCCCTGTCGACTCGGACAGTGACGACGTCCATCCCGTGGAACTTCTGGTGGCGGACCGATGAGGCGTAGTGCCGCAAAAGGCGGAAAGACATCTCGCGGTCGTCGAAGACGTCGATCTGCTCGTCCAGGTAGGCAAGGTGGTCCTCCAGGTTCTCGTCTACGAACACGGCAAGGAACTCCATCTCCACCGAGGAAGCGGAGCCACGGGCGTTAATGGTCAGCCGCGGCGCGGCGTCCGACTCGTACTGGTTACCGGGCTGCAACAAGCAGAGCAGAGTCTCCTCACCTGCTGAGCACAACCGCTCGGTTGCAGTGTCGTCCCAGGTGTGTCGGGCTGCGAGGCCGCGAAGCAGTTTGTAGATGGAGGGCAGCGACTTGGTCTCCAGTAGCCCCTTCAGCCGTATCGGCCGTCTTCCGAATACCTCCATCGACATCGTCATCAGTACCGCGACGAGCGCTCCCACCGTCATGCCCGTATCGAGCGAGGCGGCCCACGCGTCTCCGAAGAGCCGAGCGAAGAAGCCGTGGTACTCCACTCCGACACCGATCGAGAAGGCCAGGGCCACCACCAGGGTTTTTCGCTGGTCGAGGCCTTCCTGCACGACGGTTCTCATGCCTTCCACGAACAGCAATCCCATCAGAAACAGCAGGTAGGCACCCATGACCGGACTCGGAACCGCGATCAATGCCGCCGTGACCTTGGGTAGAAAGGCAAGCGCGACGAGGATCACCCCGACTCCATAGCCGACTCGGCGGGCGGCGACCCCCGTGAGGTTGATGATTGCGGCGCTCGATGCCGAGTAGGCGGTGGTAGGTGGTGTCCCGACAACTCCCGACAGCAGCACACCTGCTGCGTTGGTGTTGAGGACACCCTGTATCACCCGATAGTCGGTCGTTCCCGGTCGCCGCCGTGACACCTGTTGGATGACTACCCCATCGCCGACGATCTTGATGCCGAGGACAAGGCTAAGGATCACGAAGGCAGGGAGAAGAGCCCAGAAGTCCGCACCGGGTGTCAACACCAGTCCCGGTAACTCGCTGCCGGGAAGACCCAACCAGGGTGCGTCGATGACACGCCGCACATCGTACAGACCGAACGGGGCCGAGAGCGCGCACCCCGCCGCGATCCCGATCAGCGACGTCCAGATCCTCCATGAACCCCTTGCGAGGAGCACCATGGCCGAGGTGACTACCAGGGTGACGGCGGCTACCAGGGGGCCCGCTGCCGGAAGTGCGCCGACGGGCACCTCCTGGAACCGGTCGAACGCCAGGGGAAGGACCGAGACCACGATCAGCATCAAGACCGTTCCCGAAACTACCGGGGTGACGATCCGGCGCAGAGACGGTAGCCATGCGGCTAGCGCGAACTGGCAGACAGCCGCAAGGACGGTGAGCGTGGCCAGCAAGCCGGGACCGCCTGCCTCCAGAGCGATCAGCGAGATGGCGATGTATGACGGTGTGGCACATGTGATGAGTAGATGTCCGGCACCCAGCCGTCCGACCCGACCGGACTGCATTGCGGTGGCAAGGCCACCGATCACCAGGGCGGCGAAGACCGCCCACTCGAGGTAGGAATCCGCCTGGTTGGCCGAGCGAACCGTGATCGCAACGATGACGACGGTCGGCGCCAGCACGAGCACGACCGACTGCAGCGCGACGCTGAACGACACGAGGGGTGGGCATGCGTCGTCGGGTTCGTAGCGGATGTGGTCGTTGATTCGGGCCGTCTCCATACCTCCTTGCTCACCGGATCGGGCGCGAAGCTCGGACTCCGGTACCCGCCGTCCGCGGCCGATGATAGGCCCGAGGGAGCAGGTCGGTCGCTCCGTATCCGTGCTCACGTAGCCGGAAACACCAGCGGACCAGGCAAGAGAAACCTGTACGACTTGGTAGCCTTCGGCTGGTTCCTGCGATGTCTACTTAGAGGGGCAGACGCTGACCGCTGTAGTCGAAAGGTATCAATCTCCCTCACCGGTGTCGGTGTGCAAGACGCTGCCGACGCACGTCAGGGAGCGTGCTCGGACCAACCCGGACTCGGTGGCCATGCGCGACAAGAGGTACGGGATCTGGCGGGAAGTCACCTGGGGCTCCTACTGGGAACAGGTGGTGCAGGCCGCGCATGGTTTGCTGGCGCTCGGAGTCGATGTGGGCGACAGGGTCTCGATCCACTCCGAGGACCGCCCTGAGTGGCTGGTGCTGGACATGGCCACCGTAGCGGTACGAGGCATAACGGTGGGGCTGTATCCGACCAATCCGGCGGCAGAGGTACAGCACCTGCTCGGGGATTCGGGAGCCTGCGTCCACCTGGCCGAGGACCAGGAGCAGGCGGACAAGTTGATCGAGGTCATCGAGGCGCTGCCGTCGGTTCGGACCGTTCTACACGTCGAGCCACGAGGGTTTCGTGCCTACCGGGATGATCCCAGGTTCGTGTTCTGGGACGAGTTCCTCGAGCTCGGACGCAGCCACCGAGCCTCGAACCCCACCGCGGTCGAGGACCGGATGGCGCAGGCTTGCCCCGACGATGTGGTGACTCTGGTCTACACGTCCGGTACCACGGGCCCTCCGAAGGGGGCGATGCTCGACAACGCCAACGTCGCGTACTGCGTCGAGACGCTGATCCGTAGCGGGGAACGAATGCCGGATGGGGTTGCCCCGGGACCGTCGGACCAGATCCTCACCTACCTGCCTCTGTGCCATGCGGCGGAGAGGATATTCTCGACCTGGACATCGGCCGCGGTGGGTACCGTCCTCAACTTCGCGGAGTCCATCGACACGGTTCCCGAGAACCTCAGGGAGGTCCAGCCGACCCTGTTCTTCTCTGTGCCCCGCATCTGGGAGAAGATGCATGCGTCGGTGCTGATCAGGAGCAGGAACGCCACCTGGTTCAAGCGGGTTTGCACTTCAATCTGCCTGGCCCTGGCCAAGGCTGTCGGACGGCAGCGGATTCGGAACGGGGGCCGGCACACCTTGCTGAGCGCGTTCCTGTTCGCGGTGGGATATCCGCTGGCATTCCGGGCGATACGGGAGAGGATCGGGCTACGCCGGTGCCGCTGGGCCGCTACCGGGGCGGCGCCCATCGCTCCCGAGCTGATCGAGTTCTTTCATGGCCTGGGCGTCAACCTCTACGAGTTGTACGGAATGACCGAGAATACCGCGGTCGCCACCGCCAACCTTCCCGGGCGTATGAAGTCGGGAACCGTGGGTGAGCCATATCCGGGTACGGGCGTGCGGATCGATCCGGACACGGGCGAGGTTCAGACCAAGCATCCGGCGGTGTTTCGGGGTTACTGGAACGATCCCGCCAAGACAGAGGAGGCGTTCACCTCCGACGGTTGGCTCCGTACGGGGGACGTGGGGGAGTGGGTGGACGGTACCCACATAAGGATCGTGGATCGGATGAAGGACATCATCATCACGTCCGGCGGGAAGAACATCTCCCCGTCGGAGATCGAGAACAGCCTCAAGACGTCTCCCTACGTCAAGGAGGCAATGGTGATCGGGGACCGCAGGAACTACCTGACCGCCTTGATCGGGATCGACCTTGACACGGTGGGGGACTGGGCGACCCGCCACAACATCCCGTACACCACATACAGGGACCTGGGGGAGAAACCGGAGGTCGTCCGGTTGGTGCAGGAAGTGGTGAACCGAACCAACGCCAAGTTCGCCCGGGTGGAGAACATCAGGAAGTTCCGGCTGATCCCGAAGGAGCTCGATCATGAGGATGGTGAGCTGACCGCCACCCAGAAGCTCAAGAGGGCGGCAATGGGAGAGATGTTCGGGGAGTTGATAGATGGCATGTATTAGTGGTGGTTTGTGGCTTGTGGTTCGTGGCTTGTGAACGGGTAGCGGACGAATGATGGGAGCAGTCCTCTCGCTTGGGGTCATCGCTCAATCCGGGCCGAGCCAGTTCCTCGGGACAATCGTCAACGGTGTCTCGCTCGGCGCCATCTACGCGTTGCTGGCGATGGGTTTCGTCATCATCTTCAAGGCCACGCAGGTCGTCAACTTCGCGCACGGGGCCCTTGCGACCCTGGGGGCTTACTTCACCGCGGTCGTGGCGGTCGACCTCAACTTCCCGGGTCGTTATATCCAGGGGTCGCCGGTGTTGGGATGGTCGATCTCGGTCATGGTTGCCCTGGTGCTGTCGGCCCTGGTCGGCATGCTGCTGGAACGGATCTTCGTCCGGCCCATGGTGGGGGAGGAGTTGTTCTCGCTGGCGATCATCACCCTCGGTATGCACATCGTCCTGCTGACGGTCGTGACCGATCTGATCGGACCCGATCCGCGATCGATCGCCGATCCATGGGGAGACGCAAGGGTGGAGCTCGGGTTCGTGATCATTCCCCAGACCCAGATAGCCCAGTTCGTCGCGGCGATAGCCCTGATGTTGCTGGTGGGCCTCTTCTTCCGCACCCGCACAGGTGTAGCGATGCGCGCCACCGCCTTCGATCAGGAGGCCGCCCGCGCTCAGGGGATCAACGTGGGAAGGATCTTCGCCATAGCGTGGGCGATCGGGGCGGTGCTGGCCACCGTAGGGGGAGTGTTCGGATCGGTGTACCCGCGCCGCGTGGGTGTCTTCCCGGATACGGCTCTTCTGGCGATGCGTGCTTTCCCGGCGATCATCCTCGGCGGACTCGACTCGGTAGGTGGTGCGGTGATCGGAGGGTTGGTGGTGGGGTTGGCCGAGTCCCTCGCCGGGAGCTACCTCAACCAACCGCTGTTCGGCACCGGCTTCAGCGGGATCGTTCCCTACCTGTTGATGATGATCGTTCTCTTCGTTCGCCCGCACGGCATCTTCGGGACCGGAGAAGTGAGACGGATATGAGAGGGCGACCGCTCCTCCACACCTCCTACGCCCGGGATCAGGCAATGATGCCGACGGCTACCAAGAAGGCGGTCCTAGCGGTGTTCCTCGGCCTGGCCGCGCTGGCGCCGTTCGCCTCCCGCATCCCCCTGTATCCGGATTTCCTGGGCGACAACGACTGGATGAAGCTACTGTCGCACGTTGCCATCTTCGGCATCGGGGCCCTGGGGATCAACCTGCTCACCGGGGTGGCCGGCCAGGTATCCCTCGGCCACGCCTTCTTCATGGGTGTCGGCGCCTACGTGGGGGCGGTGTTCGGCGCCCCCACGGGAGATCTGTGGGGATTGGGACTGCCGATGTGGATATGGCTGCCGATGGCGGGTGTGGTGCCTGCCTTGATCGGGATCCTGGTGGGTCCGGCCGCGGTGAGGGTACGCGGTCTGTACCTGGCTTTCGCCACCCTCGCGCTGGTATTCATCGGCGAGTGGGCCTGGCGCAACCTGACCTTCATCACCGGCGGCTCCTTCTCGGGGCGCAGCTTCCCCGACTTCCAGTGGCGGTGGTGGAAGGAGGAGGAACCGGTGGTGGACTTCACCACCGACTCGGTATGGATGGGGTACGCCGTGAGCGAGGAGGCCAAGGTCTACCTGATGATGGTGGCGTTCCTGGTGGTGGCGACGCTACTCGCAAAGAACCTGCAGCGGACGCGGACCGGACGTGCCTTCCAGGCCATACGCGACCGGGACATAGCGGCGGAGGTGATGGGCGTCAACGAGTTCCGCTACAAACTGATGGCCTTCGGGATTTCCTCCGGCTTCGCAGGGGTGGCGGGCGCCCTGTTCGCATCGTTCGTGGGTCGCCAGATTCCCGAGACCTGGGATCTGTTCCTTTCGGTGGAGTTCCTCGCCATCATCCTCATCGGCGGAGCAGGGACCGTGTCGGGGGCTCTGATGGGATCGGCCTTCGTGGTCATCCTTCCCCGCCTCGTCCAGGACTTCACCGACGCGTTGAAACAAACCATCGTGGGGGGAGAGGGTACGTTGGCCGCGGTCGCCGATGTGGTGGTCGCGGTCTCCGCCGACGACTCAGGGATAGTGCACACGCTCCCCGGGGTGGGTCCCGGACTGTCGGTGTTCCAGCTCAATCAGATCCTGTTCGGGCTGCTGATCATCCTCTTCATGATCCTCGAGCCGCTGGGTCTGTACGGGATCTGGGTGCGGGTAAGGAACTACTGGAGGGGATGGCCATTCACTTACTGAGGCTCGGGGAGTCACGCATGACACTCCGCAAGGGCGGATGGGCGGCGAGGAGGCGTACGACGGTCCGTCGCGTCCATCCCCGGGTCGTTCCCGCCACCGAGGGTTGATCGGGTGAGCAGTGCTTGAGGTATCGAACCTGGAGGTCGTGTACAACGACGTGGCTAGGGTGCTGAGGGGCATCTCCCTCGAAGTGCCCGAAGCTCGGATCGTCGCCCTGCTCGGGGCGAACGGTGCGGGCAAGACCACCACCGCAAGGTCGATCACCGGTTTGCTGGATGTACACGGCGGCGAGATCACCAAAGGCTCCATCACCTTCGAGGGTCGGGACATCACGCGGACCCTGCCGTCGGCGCGGGTGAGGATGGGGATCAGCCAGGTCATGGAGGGGCGCCGGATCTTCGTCGAGATGACGGTGGAGGAGAATCTTGCGGCCGGGGCCTACACGGTTCGTGACCGGGAAGCTGTCCGGAGGTCCTTCGAGCGGGTTATGGACCTGTTCCCGGTCCTGGCGGGGCGGCGCCAGCAGGTAGCGGGCTACCTGTCGGGGGGCGAGCAGCAGATGCTGGCGATCGGCCGAGCCCTGATGCAGGCGCCCAAGCTAATGATCCTCGACGAGCCCTCACTCGGCCTCGCGCCCCGCCTGGTCGAGCAGATGGCCGGAATCATCGTGGAGATCAACCGTCAGGGCACAGCGGTCCTGCTCATCGAGCAGAACGCGCATATGGCTCTCTCCGTAGCCGACCACGGATACGTCATGGAGACCGGATCCATCGTCATGGACGACGATGCAGGGACCCTCCTCCGGGACGCCGACGTCCAGGAGTTCTACCTGGGACTTAGGTCCGGGGAGCGCAAGTCCTTCCGGGATGTCAAGCACTACAAGCGGCGCAAGCGGTGGTTGTCGTGAGCTATCCCGGCACCGGCTGCCCATTGCTGGAGGTCCAGGATATAAGCCTGTCGTTCAAGGGGCTGGTGGCGTTGGACGGGGTGTCGTTCGGCGTCGCGCCGGGCGAGTTGTTCTCCATCATCGGGCCCAACGGTGCCGGCAAGACCTCTGTCTTCAACTGCATCAACCAGGTCTACCGGCCACATCGGGGAACGATCCTATGGAAAGGCTCGCCTCTGATGGGTCTGAAACCCAACCAGACCGCGGAGAGGGGTATCGCCCGCACGTTCCAGAACATAGAACTGTTCGCGCACATGACGGTCTTGGACAACATCCTCACCGGTCGCCACGTACGGATGAGCCACGGCTGGGTGGCCGGCGCCCTCTGGTGGGGGCGGGCCAAGCGGGAGGAACTGGAGAACCGCCTCAAGGCCGAGGAGATCATCGACTTTCTGGAGATCGAGCGATGGCGCAAGCATCCGGTGAAACTCCTTCCCTACGGCATCCAGAAGCGGGTGGAACTGGGCCGGGCATTGGCAATGGAACCCGAACTGCTGCTTCTCGACGAACCGGTGGCGGGGATGAACCTCGAGGAGACCGAGGACATGGCCCGGTTCATTCTCGACATCCAGGACGAACTGGGCATCACCATGATCCTGGTCGAGCACGACATGGGCTTGGTGATGGACATCGCCGACCGGGTGATGGTGCTCGACTTCGGTCGCAAGATCGCCGAAGGCCTCCCCGCAGAAATACAGAGGGATACCGACGTGATCCGCGCCTACCTCGGCGAATCCAGGTCAGACATACCCCCGTAATCGCGCTCGACACTTGTCCCCGGCGCGGCATCCCGATGAAACCAGATCAGAACATCCATGCGGTCCGAGATCTCGCTGACCCGTTCGGCCCAGCGGTCCCAGCACTGGCGGGTATCAAGGGGTTGTCCACTCTCGGCGGCGGGTTGGAGCGGGGGGTGGCCGTGTCCTGGTGCGTATCTGGCCTTCGGTGGATGCCGCGCAAGGCTGTTCCGATTGCCGCGGTTACCCGTGCAGGTGTGCGCCGGCGCTCAGATGTCTGGCGGGACCGCATCAGCGAGGTTCTACCACGGCGCAATCACCGCGTCGGAACCGCCTAGCGCAAGCCCCTGTCGGCTGGTTTCCATCACGATGGCACGACCGGCGTGAGGGTGAAAGTGATCCGGTCGTAGTACAGGCGGGTGAGGCCCTCGAACCCCGAGTCGGAACCCACGACCAGCCATACGCTTCCTGCGCCGTCTGCCTCCACCGTCACCGGACTGTCAAGGTTGTCGAGCGTCTTGATGCGAAACTCCCCGGCCACGACGCCCGGACGGGCCACGTTGCCGAGCACCGCCATCTGCGAGCCGCTCCGGGACTGATTGCCCTTGTCTATCGTCATCCGGAGATGGCCGGTGCGGTCGGTCTCTACCTCCGGCTCGTTGGTGGAAGCTCCCGCCTTGACATACACGCTCTCGCCGGGGGAGCCGCCGATCCCGACCATGCCTTCCGCCACATTCGTGGCGACATCGACTGCCACCGAGACGGTGTAGGAGGCCGTTGGGGTCAGGCCGTCCACCCGTCGCTTCAGATACATGAACAGATCGTCGCTGCGGTTGTGTCCCTGGATGTAGATGCCTGCGCCGTCGAGATCCTCGGGCAAGGCGCGGTGCCCGCTGTCCAACTCGTAGATCGACTGGTCGTAGTCCGCGGGAAGATCCGCGAAATCGACCACCCAACCCTCGGCGTCGATCTCGAATGAGAAACCGAACTCGATCGGCCCTGGGCCGGGTTCCGGAACTTTCCCGCCGGTGTCGGGCGCGTCGCCCGCGGGCGCAGTCGTCTCGGGTGTTGCGGTTTCCGGAACGTTTGGCTCTGGTGTTGTGGTTTCCGGAACGTTTGGCTCGGGTGTTGTGGTTTCCGGAACGTTTGGCTCGGGTGTTGTGGTTTGCGGAAGGTTTGGTGCCGGCGTGCCGGGCGCGCAGGCCGCGATCGAGAGCGCTACCAGTGCGACAATCAGCCGCAGCCTTCGCTCCTGGCGCCGAGCTGCCGCTGATCCTCGCTGCACCGACGCTGAAGTGGTCGAATCATTGATCGGGGCGTTGACTGTGCGGCGTAGCCGACGGCGTGGTGACGGCATCAGAACAGGTTAACGCGGAGGCGCGGCGAGATAGTGAGGCCAGGCTTCCACTGTGTGGCCGGGCGCCCTTCACACCAACCACACCGCAGGTCCCCTACCGACCCGGGGTATCAGCCCGCCTGCCATGAACACGATCCAACCTATTGCTAACTAGCGTTTACTGGGCACTGGCCATCTACGGGGTGCGCGTCTATTGGCACAGACGTGGCTGTCGGTGAAGTCTCTGGACTCTTCTATCACAGAAATGGTCCGTCTCGCGGGAGGGCCTGGTAACCGCCGTTCGGATCGCGCCGCACTACGAGATTGCCGGCGTCGAGTTGTCTGTGGTGGCGGCGGCAGATGGCCACCAAGTTATCGACATCGGTGGGTCCGCCGTCGCGGTGCCACTCTTGGATGTGGTGGAGTTCGCAGCGATGCATGGGTGCGCCGCATTGGAAGCATCCCCCATCGCGGACTCCCACCGCGAGGCGTTGGGCGGCGTTGGCGAGGCGTTGGTTGCGTCCCAGCCACAGGATTCGACCGGCCCGGTCGTAGATCATCCCTGCCAGTTCCGTGTCCGGTGACAACGTACGGAGAATCTCCCGTGGGACGGGTCCCACCCCGATGATCTCGCAGCGTCCCCGGGGCTTGGTTCCGTCCACCACTCCTTGTTCGGCGAGGATGATCACCTGGGTGGAAGCCTTGGCCTTCGGACCCGTGCTCTCGCCCAGGATCTCGCCGGTGTCCGGGTCGAGGTTGGTGAACAGTTTGACGAGAGCATCGGCCATCCGCTGCTTCGGCGCGCGAACCTTGTCGGGGTCTCGCCCGCCGGCGCTGTCACTGCGGAGCAGTTCCAGGTAGTGGGCGTCCACGGCTTGCTGAAGGTGGGCGAACTGGGTGGCAGTTAGCTTGGCGAACAGCATCCCCATCCCGGTTTTCGGGTCTACCCATAGTTTCGCTTCTCTGGCCCGGTGTTGGCGTTCCAGGATGTCGATCCCGGCTTCGATCAGCTTCCGGTTGGACCAGTCCCGGGCCTTGCGGGCGAACCCGTCAGGTCCGGTCCGGGCGGCTTCCTCCAACAAGGTCGGATCGGAGTTGACCGCATCGGGTCCCACCTTGTCCGCCGCGTCGGCCATCGACTTGGCATGGTCGACGGTTATCTCTCCCTCTGCGAGGGCTCTTGCGACCTTCGGCAGGTCCGGAAGCCGCTCTGCGACCTTGGCCATCCGCTTGGCGTCCCTCCCCGACAACCGCGAGTTCCGCTTCAGGACTCCAACGGCGTCCGTGTTCGGGTTGGCAACGGTGGCTTGGAGGGTGAGGTCGCATATGTGCGAGGACAGCCGAGTTTGGAGGCGTCCCAACAATCCCAGCGCTTCTTCGGGGTGGTGTCGGGAGGTTTCCTCGGCTACGAAACGGTCGAGGTGGTCAACGAGTGCGGACATCCTTTGGCCGGCGTCGCAACCCGCGGCGCCATTGGCCGGGTTGTCGGGCCTCTGGGCGGTGTCCCTACAATTGGCTGTAGCGAACATTCGTTCGTGTTCCATGATCTAGTTATATCAATGGCCTGTGACAGTGTCAACCCCCGAATATCGTTATTCACGCCTCAAGTCGGAATAACTCTGCTCCACAAGGTCGAATCTAGGCCTATTCCTGAAGGCTCGAGATCGGAAGGGGTCTCGTCGATCTTCGATGCCGGACGGACATCCTCGTTAGCGGCGGACTACTCCCGATCACAGGACAGCACGCAGGCAAAACGCTTTTGCCATTGATCATCCGCTGGCGATAATTGTCCGTAACAGTCCGCGCGAGTATCGCCCCTCGGTTCAGGAGTAGAGCCCATGACAGTGAAGGACTTCACCGGCCCTTCGACAGGAACCAGCCTCCCGAAATGCAGGTGGAGGACGTGAGGTCTTCCAGGCCGGACAGCCGATTGCGATCGTGGGCATGGCGTGCCGGTTCCCAGGCGCCAACAGCCTGGAGTCCTTCTGGCAGGTACTGACCGAGGGCCGCAACACCGTGACCGAGGGCATCCCAGGTTCCGGTGGAGAACGCCTGGCCGATCTGTTCGACGACCCCGAGCAGAACGAGGCATGCCGTTTCGGTGCCTTCGTCGAGGGGATCGACCGGTTCGACGCCGGCTTCTTCCGCATCTCTCCGGTCGAGGCGGAACTACTCGACCCGCAGCAGCGCATGATGCTGGAGGTGAGTTGGCAGGCTCTCGAGGACGCCGGCATGGACCCGGCCCGGCTGAGCGGGACCCGCACCGGTGTCTACACCGGGATCAGCAACGACGAGTACCGGATGATGGTCGTGGACTCGCTCAAGCCCAGCGAGGCGGCCGGGTGCCTCTACGCCCTCAGCGGGACCAACCTGAACGGCGCCAGCGGGCGGGTCTCCTACGTCCTGGGCCTGATGGGGCCGGCCAAGGCGGTCGATGCGGCCTGCGCCTCGTCCCTGGTGGCGGCGCACGACGCGGTGGCGGACCTCCAGCAGGGCAAGGCGGATCTGGCCATCGTGGGCGGCGTCCAGGCCATTCTCAACACCCGGATCTACGAACTGAGGGCGGACGCGATGATGCTGTCCCCCGACGGGCAGTGCAAGACGTTCGACGCCTCCGCCAACGGTTACGTGCGGGGTGAGGGTTGCGGCGTCGTCGTCCTGAAACGGCTCAGCGAGGCGGTGGCCGACGGCGACCGGGTCTGGGCGGTCATCCGGGGTGCGGCGGTGAACCACGGAGGCGCCAGCACCGGCCTGACGGTCCCCCACACGCCCGCCCTCGAACAGGTGATGGAGACAGCCCTGTCGGATGCTGGCGTCCGTTCGTCGGAGATCGACTACCTGGAGGCTCACGGGACCGGGACCTCGGTGGGCGATCCGATCGAGATCGATGCCGTGGCCAACGTCTTCGCAGCGGAACGCCGGCCCGGCCGGCCCCTGCTCATCGGTTCTGTCAAGACCAACATCGGCCATCTCGAGTCGGCGGCGGGCATCGCCGGATTGATCAAGGCGGCGCTGGTGGTGAACCGGGGCGTGATCCCGAAACACCTGCACTTCCACGATCCCACCCCCAGCGTCGACTGGGATCGGCTACCCCTCAAGGTCACCTCCTCCCGGATGGACTGGCCGAGCGATTACCCGGGCCCGCGGCTTGCCGGGGTGAACTCCTTCGGGATATCCGGGACGAACGCCCACCTCGTGGTGGAGGAGCATGGCGACCCGGATGGCGAGCGCGGCCGGGAGCACCGAGCGGCGGGCGCCGTGCAGGTCGTGCCGGTGTCGCTGCCGCCGCCGGTGGCCGGTATCCCGTTGCCGGCGGAAAGCCTCGGTGATCGCCGGACGCGCCTCCTACCCTTGTCGGCCAAGTCGGGGAAGGCACTCGGCGAGCTTGCGGAGGGATACCTGTCCTGGCTCGATGACCGGACCGCCGGGTCGAGCCTGGCAGACATGGCCTGGACGGCGGGTATCGGCCGCAGCCACTTCGACCACCGGGCCGGCCTCGCCTTCACGGATGTCGACTCCTTGCGGGCCGGGCTGGCCGCCCTGGCGGAGGACGGCGAGGGCCCGGAGCCCCGGGCCGCCACCCGGGTGGCCTTCGTCTATACCGGGCAGGGGAGCCAGTGGGCCGGCATGGGCCGGGACCTGTACGAGAGCGAGCCGGTGGCGAGGGCGGTGCTGGACCGCTGCGAGGACGTATTCCGCGAAGCCAGGGGAGCCTCGCTGCTCGACGTGATGTTCGGCCGACCGTCAGCGGAGGGGGACC
>JAPPGV010000127.1 GCA_028821235.1 bacterium | reverse complement strand
CCCAGCCGAACGGCAGGTAGGTCGCCTCCTCCGGGCCGCCGACCATGTTGCGGGCAATGCCCACCACCTGGAAGCAACCGTCCAGCACCAGCGGATGCACGTCCAGGCGGTTGCGACCCAGAGCTTGCGGCAGGAGCACCTCGCCGACCGCCTCGCCGGGACCGGACCAGACCGTCCCCAGCGTCCGGAACGACGGGCCGAGGTCGATTCCGGTCTCGGACTTGGCCCGGTAGTAGGCCGGGACGTCAGCAGGCGTCAGGCGAGCTGGCATCTCGTCCAGGTCGATCCTCCCGGCCGCTTCCGGCATCGGGGCGCCCGCCAGCACCCGACCCTCGACATGTAGCGTCCACTCCTGCTCGTCGGTGCCCCTGCTGTAGATCTGGACGAGGCGCGACGAAGATTGGTCGGGGTCGTCGAGCACGACCTGCATCTTGCGGCCCTCTTCTCCGCCGTTCCCGGAGTCCGGCTCCGGGAAGACCAGCGGGTTGTGCAGCTGCATGTCCTCCATGACCACCGAGCCGCTTCCCTCCGTAAGGGAGGCCGTGGCCGCCATAGCGCCGTACAGCGCGCCGGGCGCCACCAGCCTGCCGAAGACCCGGTGGTCCTCCAGCCAGGCCGGATCCGACGGGAACACCTCCGTCTCGAAGCTGACCTCGCCGCGCGCCGACTCGTACCGCACGCCCAGCAGGGGGTGACCCGCCTCGGTCCGCCCTCGTCTGGCTGGCTGCAGCCAGTAGCGCTCGCGCTGGAACGGGTAACCCGGCAGCGAGACCCGCCGCCGCGTCTCCCCGGCGAACAACCCCTCGAAGGAGATCTCCAGTCCGGCTGCGTAGGCCTCCGCCACACCGCATCCACGAAGCTCGTGTGCGGTTCGGGCGATGAGCCGCCCCGGCGCGGCCGCCGCATGCTGGCCAGCACGGCCGGCGCGCCCGCGGCGTTCCGCTCGGCCGACCGGTCGGGCCAAGCCAGCGTCGCCATCGGACCCAGCACCGCGTGCGGGCCCACCTCCACCACCAGGTCCACGTCGAGATCGCCCATGGCCCGCACCCCCTGGGCGAACGCCACCGCCTCCCGCGCGTGGCGCCTCCAGTAGGAGCCGTCAAGCGCCGTGCCGGGCTCGACCGGCCCACCCGTCAGGTTGCTGATCACCGTCACGGCCGGAGGCTGGATCGTCATGCCGTCCAGCGCGGCTTCCAGTTGGTCGAGGGCCGGCTCCACGAGGGCACTGTGGAATGCCCTGGTGGTGTTCAGCCGCCTGGCCCGGATTCCCTCCGATCGGAAACGATCCAGGAGGGCATCGATCCCGGAAGCCGGACCGCTGATCACCTGGTGGGCGCCGTTGTAGGCCGAGACGCTCACGCCGGCGCCGCTCGACGACCCGTTCAGCTTTCCGACCACCGACTCGACCCGTTCGGGCGGGGCGAAGATCGCGGCCATGGCGCCGGGATCGGTCCCTGACAGGAGGGAGCCGCGCGCCGCGGCGAACCTCATCCCGTCCTCCAGGGTGAACACCCCGGCTGCCTGCGCCGCGGCCAGTTCCCCCACGCTGTGCCCCATCACCACGCTCGGGCGAACGCCGGCGCAGGCCCAGAGCGCGGTCAGAGCGCACTCCAGCGCGTAGAGGGCGGGCTGCTCCCACGCCGTGTCGCCCAGGTCCCCCTCCGCTGACGGTCGGCCGAACATCACGTCGAGCAGCGAGGCTCCCCTCGCCTCGCGGAATACCTCCTCGCAGCGGTCCAGCACCGCCCTCGCCACCGGCTCGCTCTCGTACAGGTCTCGGCCCATACCGGCCCACTGGCTCCCCTGCCCCGTGTATACGAAGGCCACCCTGGTGGCGGCACGGGGCTCCGAGCCATCGGCATCCTCCGCCAGGGCAGCCAGCCCCGCTCGCAACGACTCGACGTCCGTGAAGGCGAGCCCGGCCCGGTGATCGAAGTGACTCCGCCCGACAGCCGCGGTCCAGGCCGCGTCCGCCAGGCCCGACTCGGGGGCGGGATCGTCGAGCCACGACAGGTACCGCTTCGCGAGTTCGCCGAGGGCGCTCCCGGACTTGGCCGAGAGCGGCAGGAGGCGGGTCCGGCGATGACCGAGGCCCTTCGCGGTCAACGGGATCCCGTCTACCTGGGGCGGCAGCGACACCGGCACGACCTGCGCGGCGCCCGCCGTCCGGTGTTCCGGGTTGCGCTCGCCGTTCGGGTCGCGATGCTCCTCCACCACGATGTGGGCGTTAGTGCCGGATATCCCGAAGGAGTTCACCCCTGCCAGCCGCCGGCCCGGATGGCCGCCCGGCCAGTCCATCTGGGAGGCGGTCACCTGGAGGGGTAACCGGTCCCAGTCGACGCCCGGGTGGGGATCGCGGAAGTGCAGGTGCTTGGGGATCACGCCCCGGTTCACCACCAGCGCCGCTTTGATCAGCCCGGCGATGCCCGCGGCCGACTCGAGATGGCCGATGTTGGTCTTGACAGAGCCGATGAGCAGGGGCCGGCCGGGCCGGCGTTCCGGTCCGAAGACATTGGCCACGGCATCGATCTCGATCGGGTCTCCCACCGCGGTCCCGGTGCCGTGCGCCTCGAGGTAGTCGACCTCCGACGAGTGGACGCCCGCATCCGACAGGGCCGTCTCCATCACCTGTTCCAGAGCGGGCGTGTGGGGGACGGTGAGGCCGGTACTGGCTCCTCCGTGGTTCACCGCCGCACCCCGGATGACCGCCCATACCCGGTCGCCGTCGGCCTCCGCCTCGCTCAGCCGCTTCAGGACGACGACGCCACAACCCTCGCCCCGCACGTAACCGTTGGCGGAGGCATCGAAGGCCTTGCACTGCCCGTCGGGGGACAGCATCATCGCGTCCGCCCTCAGTTCGTAGATCCGGGTGTTGAGAATGGCCTGGACGCCGCCCACGATGGCCAGATCCGCCTTGCCCTGCTGGAGGTCCGCCACCGCGTCGTGCGCCGCCACCAGGGACGAGGCGCAGGCCGCATCGACCGCCTTGGCCGGCCCCATCAGGCCCAGGACGTAGGAGACCCGCCCGCTGGCGCCGTTCAGGTTGGTCCCGCTGAGGGCGTAGAGGCACCCGGCCGCCTCGCTGGGCTTGAGCGAGTCCACGACCATCATCCGGTACTCGTCGTTGCTGATCCCGGTGTAGACACCGGTGCGGGTCCCGCTCAGCCGGGCCGGGTCCATGCCGGCGTCCTCGAGAGCCTGCCAGCTCACCTCCAGCATCATGCGCTGCTGCGGGTCCAGGAGTTCGGCCTCGACCGGGGAGATGCGGAAGAAGGCGGCGTCGAACAGGTCTATCCCCTCTACGAAGGCGCCGAAACGGCATGCCTCGTTCTGCTGCTCGGGGTCGTCGAACAGATCGGCCAGGCGCTCTCCACCGGAGCCGGGGATGCCCTCGGTCACGGTGTTGCGGCCCTCGGCCAGTACCTGCCAGAAGGACTCCAGGTTGTCCGCGCCGGGGAACCGGCACGCCATACCCACGATCGCGATCGGCGGCCCGGGCTGGAAGCCTTCGCTGCTACCGCCCGCAGATCGGGCAGGTGGCTGTGTCGACGGGCCGGCCAAGTCCTTCAATGTCATAGGGCTCTCCTGAACCGAGGCGGCGCCCGGAGGAACCGTTCAGTTCATTATCGCCAGTGGCCGCTCCATGGCAAAGCGTCCGTGCCGGCTTTATTCCGGCTACGGAAGCACGGTCGTACGGTCCGGCTCTCGGGCTACCACTTGCGACCCCTGGAGCTTCCACGCCGAACCCGACGGCCGGCCCGGGATACGCCCGGCAATCGGCCCGGGCTAGGCGCGAGCCTCCGAGGCCGGCGGGGGCATCGACCCCAGGAGTTCGATCAGGTCCACCACCCGGCTGGAGTATCCCCACTCGTTGTCGTACCAGGCGACCACCTTGACGAGCCGGTCACCCAGCACCTCGGTCCCGCCTGCGTCGAAGATGCTGGAGTGGTCGTTGCCGATGATGTCGGACGACACCAGCGGCTCCTCCGAGTACTGCAGTACGTTCCTCATCGGTCCCCGGGCGGCGCTCCGCAGCGCTCCGTTCACGGCCCCGGCGTCCACGTCGGTGGACAGCTCGGCTACCAGTTCCACGAGTGATCCGTCGGGTACCGGCACCCGCATGGCCATCCCGTCCAGCTTGCCGGAGAGGGCCGGCAGCACGGTCCCGACCGCCCGGGCGGCGCCGGTCGAGGTCGGGATGATGTTCTCGGTCGCGGCCCTTGAACGGCGCAGGTCCTTGTGGGGCACGTCGGCCAGCCGCTGGTCGTTGGTGTAGGCGTGGACGGTGGTCATCACGCCCCGCACGATGCCGAACGCGTCGTCAAGCACCTTGGCGACCGGGGCCAGGCAGTTGGTGGTGCAGGAGGCGTTCGAGATGATCCGGTCCGTGGCCTCGAGGTCGCCCTCGTTGACCCCGAGCACGACGGTGGAATCGATGCCGTCCTTGGCGGGGACCGTGAGCAGGACCCTTCCGGCGCCTGCCTCGAGGTGCTTCTCGAGCAGGTCCCGGGTGCGGAAGGCCCCGGTGGACTCGATCACGACGTCCACGCCGAGCTCGCGCCAGGGCAGGGCTGACGGCGAGGATTCCCGCACCATCAGGATGTGGTGACCGCCTACGGTCATCCTCCCGTCCCGTACCGTCACCCTCTTCTCCAGCGTGCCCATCACCGAGTCGCGCCGGAGCAGGTAGGCGAGAACCTCATGATCGGCCAGGTCGTTGATCGCCACCACCTCGATGGGGGAGGAGGGGCGGTCGAGGATGATCCTCAGGACCGCTCGCCCGATCCGTCCGAAGCCGTTTATGGCAACTCTCGTGGTCATGTCACTCCTTGCGAGTGGTACCGGCGGAGCAACTCGACGATGCGGGCCGCGTAGCCCCACCCGGTGTCGAACCAGACGATCGTCTTGAGGAGGTTGCCTCCGATCACCATCGTGGACAGGCTGTCGAAGATGCCCGAGAAGGTCGAGCCTC
>JAPPGV010000126.1 GCA_028821235.1 bacterium | reverse complement strand
AGGCGTACCCGCAGGGTACGTTGAGGAAGCGGAACGCAGCGACGGGGCGCCGATGACCGCCAGAGCACACCTGGCTGTTTCGCAGACAGACCACTACTAATGCGCGCCGCCTTCCTCGACGGAGCGGAGGAGATCACAGTTCGCGAGGTACCGCCTATCCCGGCCGAAGGCGATCTCGTCGAGATCGACGTCGTCGCTTGCGGGATCTGCGGTTCTGACCTTCACCGATGGCGCCGTCCGGACTTGATGGCCGGGCAGATCGAACCATCGATCCCCGGCATGGGGGGACACGAAGTCGTCGCCCGGGCACCAGGAGTTGATGGAGGGCGCCGCCGCCGAGTTGTCGTCGAGCCGAATCTGGCGGGGAGTTGCGGGAAGTGCGGGGCGTGTCTTTCCGGCAAGGCGGTGTTCTGCAGCGACCGCGCCGCTCTCCGGTCGTGGGGATTCTCGGAGCGGATGGCGGTCAACGCCTCGAGCTTGTTCGACGTTCCCGACGGAATGGCCGACGAATTGGCGATCCTCACGGAGCCGCTTGCGTGCGCAGTTCACGCCTACCGGGCAAGCCATACATTCGCCGCGCAGGACGGGACGCTTGCCGGTCGCAAGATCGCAGTGATCGGAGGGGGCGCAATCGGACTGCTCGCGATCGCCGCTGGTGCCCGCCTCGGTGCCGATGCCCTGCTGTGCGTGGCCCGTTACCCCCGGCAGGCTGCGGCGGCCGAGACCCTCGGGGCGCTCGACGTCTTGGATCCCGTCGTTGACGATGTGGTCTCCGGTATACGCAGGTTCGCGCCCGACGTCGTGGTCGAGGCAGTCGGGGGAGGGCCGGAGACTTTCGACCTCGCGGTCCGAACCGTGAATCCGGGCGGTGAGGTGCTGGTGCTGGGGCTGTTCGACGATCCGACGCACCTCGACACGCGCCGGGCCTTGTTTCGCGAACTGCGCCTGTTCTTCTCGATGACCTACGGGGTCATCGACGGCCGTCACGACTTCGAGGTCGCGCTTGAACTCCTCGAGTCGGATCCGGAGGCCTTCGGCGGTCTCGTTTCACACCGATTCGCTCTCGAGGAGACGGCTGAGGCGTTCGTCGCGGCAGCCGACAAGTCGACGGGGGCGCTGAAGATCGTGGTGACGCCTTGAAGTTTGGTCTGCACCTCCCCCAGCTCGGCAGAGCGGCTTCGCCCGAGAGGGTGGGGGCCGCAGCTGCTACCGCCGAGGACCTCGGCTTTGCCGATGTGTGGGCGTCGGATCACGTGGCGGTCCCGACGTCGATCGAAGGCATGCCCTCGTTTTTCCCGGAGCCGGTTCCGCTGCTGGCCCTTGCGGCGGCTCACACACGCCGGGTCGGCCTCGGAACCAGCGTCATCGTTCCTGCCTACCGGAATCCCATGCACTTCGCCAAGCAGTGGGCGACGCTGGATTGGCTGGCGCCCGGACGCACGATTCTGGGGGTCGGCGCCGGGTGGCTGACGGAGGAGTTTGCCGCCGTCGGCGTTCCGATGCAGGGCCGAGGCGAGCGACTCGACGATTACATCCGAGGGTGGAGGGCCCTCTGGGCGGGAGCCACGGAATTCAAGAGCCGATACTTCTCGTTCGAGGCGGTCAGAGTGAAACCAAGGCCGTCCGAGGCGATCCCCGTCTGGATAGGTGGTTCATCAGCGGGTGCGTTGCGCCGAGCCGCATGGTGTGACGGCTGGCACGGCACCTGGGCGCCGCTCGACGAGTTCAAGCGAAGGGTCGTGATGCTCCTCGCCGAGATGGAGAAGATCGAGCGCCATCGTGCGGAGGTCACCGTGTCGATCCACATGGAGGTCACTATCGGTGACGGTCTCGACTACTCGGGCTGGTCGTCGGTCGGTGACGGCTACGGTGATCGGCGACCGGTGACCGGGCGTCCGGAGGATGTCGCAGAACTTCTGGCCGGCTACGCGGAGGCCGGGCTCGACCATGTCCTTGTCACACCGGTAGTTCGCGGCGCGAGAGCCTGGGACGAGATGGTTCTCGGCATCGCCGCCCTCAAGGATCTCGTCGGGAGGGGCGCGCATTGAGCATCGGGTTGTCGCAGATGCACCACATCGGGATCGTCGTGTCGGATCTAGATGGTGCGATGAAGGAGTTGAGCAGCCAGATGGCCCTCACGTGGGCGCCGATACGGCACGGCGAACGCATCGTGCGCCACCTCGGCCGGCTGGTGACGACCGACCTCCGACTCACCTACTCGATCGAGGGCCCGCCGCATCTGGAGTTGATCGGCGAAGCCCGAGGCTCGCCGTGGGAACCCACCCGAGGAGGCATACACCACGCCGGGTTCTGGGTTCAGGATCTGCGCGGCACCGGCCTCGAACTGGCCCGGGCCGGGATGAGGCTCGAAGCCACCTATGACGCCGAGGACGGCGGGTTGCTCGGTTTTGCATACTTCACCGACGCAAATGGATTCCGGGTCGAGATCCTCGATGACTCTCGCCGGCAGTCGTTCGATGACTGGCTTGCGGGCGGGCCGGGCTAGGCCGGGATACGGGGACTGCGCGACCGCGACCGATGTATACGATCCATCCGTACGAGGAGGCCGACCATGTCGTTCGATATCGCGGGCATCAGCCATACCGCGCTCGCGGTGCCCGACCTCGATGCTGCGATGAGCCTGTACGGGAACGCGCTCGGCCTGACATGGGCACGCCCCCAGCAACGAGCAGTCAGCATCCGGGCCGCGGCCGGTGACCTGACTACGGAGATCCGGTTCACGTACTCCCGGCAAGGTCCTCCCCACCTCGAGCTCATCGAGGGCGCCGCGGACACGATCTGGGCGCCGGTGAGTGGCCTACATCACATCGGACTGTGGAGCCACCAGCTCGAGATCGACGCCGCGCAGTTGGAGCATGCAGGGATGGCTCTCGAGATGGCCGGCCTCAGCAGATCAGGCAAGCAACCCTCCGGATTCACCTACCACCGTTCGGCCCACGGGCTGAGAGTCGAACTGGTGGACGCCGCGGCGCGGGCCGCCTTCGAGCGCTGGTTTGCGGGAGGGGACCTTCGCTGACGGCGGCGACATCCGGCGGGTTCGGTTCGAGTCGTCGTTGCCGGAGTGGACTAGGGGGCCCTGTTAGATTGCCGTCGAACCGTCCGAGGGGCAAACGAATGCCGGCTGTCCACATTGATCACGTCGCGATGTGCGTGCGCGATCTGGAAACGGCGATCGCCGATTGGCACGACATTCTCGAAGTTCTCTCGCCGGAGCACACCCTGCAGCTGACCCGGGGTGAGGGCACGGCCGACGGCGTTCACATGGTGTGGGCGACTTTCCAGAATCCCGATCCCCTCGGCGTCAGCATCCAGTTGTGGGCGCCGGGAATGCCGGGAACCTGGGTCGACAAACTGCTCGACCGCCGCGGCGAGTTCGTCCACCACATCGCATTCCTCTCCGACGACTTCGGTCACACGGTCGAGCAATGCCGTCAAGCCGGACTACCGGTTCTTCTCGACGAGAACAGCGGTCCCCCCAACATCCCATGGCTCCAGTGGAACTTCATCGGGGAGGACAAAGCGCACGGCGTGCTGATCGAACTCGCTACCCGGTACCAAGCCGTGGGCGATCGCTGGTACCCCCATCCCGGCAACGCCGAGAACGACCATCTCGCTGCGGAGCTTCGGCAGCGTTGGGACGAAGCCCCCTTCGGCGAAGATTGACCAGGCGCCAGGGCCACCCGGAGGTGTGTCGGTGACCGATTACGACGCCATAGTGGTAGGAGCAGGAGCCGCCGGCCTCAGTGCTGCGGCCCTGCTGGCTACCGAAGGGCAGCGTGTGTTGGTCGTGGAGCGAAGCAACTTCTTGGGCGGCCGCGGCATGGCCACCAACGACGAAGGCTACGAACTGAACCTCGGGGCGCATCTCCTCGAGGACCCCGGCTCGGGGATAACGAGGATCTTCCAGCATGTCGGGAAGGAGTTGCGCCACGGACCGCACAACACCGACATGCCGGTTTGGGATCACGTAACGGAAGCATGGGGATCGATTCGAGACCGCTACTCGGGGGACAAGGATCAGCTGAAGAAGGTAATCCACGCGCTGCTGGCCACCCCGTACGAAGAGCTCGAGCAATGGGACGATCGGCCGATGCGCACCTGGATCTCCCAACACACCGACCACGAGGGCGTGAGCGACCTTTTCGAGTTCATCAGCGTGATGGAGTGCATGACGGAGGATTGGTGGGACCACTCGGCGAGCGACAACCTCTTCAATCGAAAGATGCACTACTCCGAGAGGCGCATGGCGGCCTACTCCTTCTGGCCCGAGGGAGGCTGGGACAGAATCTTCACCACTCTGCGAGACGTTGTTGTCGATCGGGGTGGGGAGGTTCAGCTGGGGAGGCGGGTCAGCCGCGTGCTGATCGCCGGAGGCGAGGTCAAGGGGATCGCATTGGCCCGACCGGATGCAGTCCTGCCGAACGAGATCTTCCACGACGAGATCGTCACCGCCCCGGTGGTGGTCTCGACCCTGCCGGTGTGGCATGTTCTCCAGATCGTGCCCGAGCAGCAGCTACCGGACTGGTACGTGGGTCAGATCAAGTACCTAGCCCAGGACCGCTGGCGCATATCCTGGGCAGGGCTCTATATCGCCACCGAAGAGCCCGTTGCCGTCATCGACCGGCACGAGATCGCGACCTGGTTGCACAGCCCGGTCGGACGTACCTCCGGGTTCATGTTCGAGATGACCGCCATGGACCCCTCGGTGGCCCCCGAAGGCCGGCACCTCTACGTCATGGGTTCGATGCTGCACCGGTTCAACAGAGCCCGTGATATCGACTTCGTCAGACAGAAGTTCGACGAGCTCGAAAGAGACATCGAGATCATGTGGCCGGCGTTGCGGAATCACGTCTTCAAGCGGCGCCATTACACCTTCGACCCCTCGTTCGGTGTAATCCAGAAACCGGGCCTGGTCGGCCGATTCCGCCCGCACTGGAAGGCCCCCAACGTGTCGGGTCTCTACTTCGCAAGCGAGACCTTCAAATCGCGCGGCATAGGGGTCGATCGAGCCGCCAGAGCCGGGCTGACGTGCGCCGAGGACATTCTCGGACGCCGACTGTGGCCGCTCGATGAGGGCTGGCGTTATTAGTTGTTAGTTACTAGTTGCTGTTAAATTATACCGACTACCGACTACCGACTACCGACTACCGACTACTGGGGGCTCAGCGACGGCGGCTACTCAAGCGGACTTGAGCAGGTCCTTGAGGTCGTTCATGGCCTCGAAGCTGAACCGTGCCAGGTCGGGGTCGGCGAGACCGGTGACGTTCCACATCACCAGATGGCGCAAACCCGCCGCGTGATAGTCGCCGATCTGAGCGGCGATCTGCTCCACAGTGCCCGCAAAGGCATAGTGCGCCGACACATTTGGAGGAATCGCCTCCACGATCCGATTCACCTCCTCGACCGGGACCCGGCTCGGGATGAAGTCATGGAAACCCCCGGCTTCGCCCAGCGGAGGCGTGACCCCGAGGCTCTCGAAGGCCCGATTCGGCATGAGGATGCAGATCATCCGGATCATCGGAGAAGCGAGAAGTCGCGCCACGGACCGCTCATCCGGTCCGATCAGCACATAGCCGAGCATCCCGGGTGTGAATCGATCGAGCTTCCGCCCTGCATCTTTGGCGCCCGCGAGGATCCGGTCCAACGCAGCACGGTACGCCTCGGGCGACATCTTCGTGGGGAGCCACCCGTCGGCGTACCGGCCGGTGAGCGAGAGCATCCTCGGTCCGTGCGCGGCCATCCAGATCTCCGGCGGTCTGTCGCCGTACGGGTCAAGGCCCATGACCGCGTCCTCCAGCCGGAAGTGGTCGCCTTCGAAGTCGACGGTCTCGGTGCCGGCGTTCATTAGCAGCCGGATCACCTCCAGCCCCTCGGCCAGCTTGCCGACGGGCCGATCCCATTCGATCCCGTACGGCTGGATGTTGAGTTGTTCGCCTGAGCCGATTCCCAGAATCGCCCGACCCTTCGTCACGTGGTCCAGTGTGAGCATCGTCTGGGCAACTGACGCGGGATGACGGCGCAGCAGATCGGTCACACACGTGCCGAGGCGGATCCGTTCGGTCTGCGCACCGACTGCCGCCATCATCGCGAAGGGATCTACGTAGACGTGGCCCGAAGGTTGATGCCTTGCAAGTGGCGTGAAGTCCTCGGTCCACATGGTGTCCGGGTGCCATCCCATGAGGTGGTCCGGCCACCACACGGCGTCGTAGCCGGCTTGATCCATCTTGACACCGAGAGCCACGCCGCGATCGACAGGCGGGGTGATCTGGCCGGGGGCACCGAGTTGGATGTCCAAGATCGTCAATCCTTGCGATCGCACGCCAAGCGGCCGCAGCCGGATGCTAGCCCCGGCTTCTCACTTTCCCAGCACACCGACACGGACCAGGCCGCCTCAACCAGTTGCGGCGGACTTCGACCGTGGCCGCGATTCCAAGCGTCCGAGCGAGCGATACCCGTCAAGGGGGAGGCGGCAGTCCGAATTCATCGGCGATACGCCGCCGCAAGTCGACTTTTCGAATCTTGGTCGCCGACATGGGCCAGTCGGTGACGAACCGCACATGACGAGGAACCTTGAACGAGGCGATCATGCCTTCGCACCAAGCGATCACCTCCTCGACGGACAATTCGGTCTCGGGCACTACCTCGACGTATGCGACGGGCACTTCTCCCAATCGCCCGTCGGGCAGGCCGACGACAGCTGCCATCGCGATCCGGGGATGGACCATGAGGTGTGACTCGACCTCGATCGCCGCGACGTTCTCACCACCGACCTTGAGCATGTCCTTGAGGCGGCCCCGATAGTGGAGGAGCCCGTCGCTGTCGATCATGCCGAGGTCGCCGGAGTGGAACCACCCGTCCTCGTCGAACGCTTCCGCGGTCAAGTCGGGGCGCCCGTGGTATCCCGAGAACAGGGTCGGACCTCGCAGCACGATCTCACCCTCGACCCCCGCCGGCGCCCTCGAACCATCGGCGATGTCGCGAACCTCGATCTCGGCGCCATGGAGCACCAAACCTGGCAGAACGCGCCGCTCGATCGGGTCGTCGGGGTCCGACAGAGCCATGGAGCCGGCGACCTCGGTCATGCCGAATCCTGTGACCACTCGTGCTCCGAACAGCTTCTTCTCGAGGCCCCGCAGCTGGTCGGGATGCGCGACATTCATGACCGTACGCACGTGGCCGAACGAGCCCGCGTCGAAACCCTCGGCCTCGACAAGTGCGTTGGTAATAGGCGGGAACGCCGTAAACAGCGTCGTGGCCTGTTCTTCTCGTATCAATCGAAGCCCAACGGCCGGATCGAAGGTAGGCATCGAACAGTATGTACCGAGCCTCCACAGCATGGCGAACAGCGGTTGGGTGCAGCCAACGTGGAACATGGGCAACGGGCCGAACAGAACATCACCTTCTCGAATACCCAATCGATCAGCCGTCTCCTGGCCCTGGCGCACCATGGCCTCGTGGGTGAGAACACAACCCTTCGGCAGGGCGGTGGTACCGGACGTATAGAAGATGGTCGCCGGGTCGCCCACAGCAACCCGCGCCGCGGTGCGCTCGACCGTCTCTTCAGCCACACTCCGTCCGGCGGCGTCCCATAGAGCCGAGGGCAGGAATCCTCGGGCTCGAGAAGAGCTGAGATCGACGACATGATCGAGACCGGGTGCGGCCGCGAGATCGAGCCTGGCCCCACCGGCGGCCTCGCCCTCGTTGGAGAGGTCGGGGAATGCCCGGCTGATCCGCTCGACGTACGAGACCGCTCCACTCTCCTCAGCCACGAGCAGCACCCGAATGCCCGCGTCGGGCACGACGTGTTGCAGCTCGCGCGATTGGAACCTTCCGTTGATCGGCACGACGATCGCTCCGATCAACATCGCTCCGAACCATGCCTCGAGATACTCCAACGAGTTCGGCAGGAGGATTCCGACTCTGTCGCCGTGGCGCACACCGAGCCCGCGCAGTGACCGCGCCGCACTCACGGAGCGGTCCAGCAACTGTGAGTAGGTGCGCCGCTCGCCGGGGAAGACCAGCGCGTCGCGATCGGGGACGCGCACGGCGCCTCGAACGATCAGATCACCTGCCGTGCAGACCTCCCGATACTGCACGGTCAAGCTCCTTCGTCTCACTGCCAGGTCCCCGGATCGGCGGGACCTACGCTCCTCGATCTGTGCGGGAGGATCCTAGCGCTGAGTGTTCCCCACGATCGGGTTCGCCCTGGATCCACTCCCGAAGCCGGTACTTCTGGATCTTCGTCGCGGACATTGGCCATTCGGTTACGAAGCGCACGTAGCGGGGCACCTTGAAGCCGGCGATCTTGCCGCGGCAGTACTCGATGAGCTCGTCGGCCGTCATCTCGGAGCCGTCATGGAGCTCGACGAAGGCTGCGGGTACCTCCACATACTTGGGATCCGGCGCAGACACGACTTGCGCGATCTTCACCGCCGGGTGTGTGCCGAGATACGACTCGATCTCGACAGCGGCGACGTTTTCACCTCCGACTTTGAGCATGTCCTTGAGGCGCCCGTGGTAGCTGATACGCCCGTCGAGGTCGAGACTGCCGAGATCTCCCGTGTGAAGCCACCCGTCGGCATCCATCGTTTCCGCCGTCTTGACCGGGTCCCGGTAGTAGCCCTCGAAGAGGCAGTAACCCCGGATGTTGATCTCACCATGCTCGCCCACACCTCGTGGCACGCCCGTTTCCGGGTCCACGACACGGATCTCGATCCCCGAGAAAGGACGCCCACACGTGGTCGAGCGTTGGTCGAGAGTATCTGTCAGTTCGTTGAAGGAGACCACCCCGGCGGCTTCGGTAAGACCGTACGCGCTGACCTGGACGGCGTCGGGATATGCGGCCTGAAACGCCCTGAGCATGTCGGGCGAGGCCACGTTGTTGACCACCCTGACTCGGGTCAGGTCGACTTCTCCCCATCTCGGATTGTGTATGAGCGCCGTGGTCAGCGTCGGGAAGGAAGGAAACAACACGGTCGGTCGCTCCGCCACGATCTGGTTGATCGAGGCGTCGGGTTCGACATGCGTCATCGACAGGAAAGTGGCGCCGGCATCGAACACGGCGGTGATCGGCAGAATCGCCGACATGTGAAACATCGGTAGCGGGTCCCAGAACACATCGTCGGCGGTCAACAGGTAGCGCTGCCGGCTCATGGCGCGACCACTACGCACCAGGGCCTCGTGAGTAAGAGGACAGCCTTTCGGAAGGTCGGTGGTCCCTGACGTGTAGATCATGATGCACACGCTGCGCACCGCCACCCTCGCTGCGAGCAGCTCGATTTCCTCCTCGCTGATGCCCTCTGCGGCCGCTTCGAACTGTCGCTGCGAGAGCATTCCTTGCGGCTGGGATGCCCCCAAGACCACAACCGAACGCAGGCGCGGCGCGGAGGAGACATGGAGTTCCGTGGCGTCGGCCATCTCGCCGATCCCGGGAAGGCTCACTCGCACCAGCTCGACGAAATCGACGCGATCAGCAGCCACGTCAGTGGTAATGAGGATGTCGAGATCCGCGTTCTCGATGATGTAACCGAGTTCGTGTTCCTTGTACCTGGCGTTGATCGGAACGGTAACGGCCCCGAGGAGGGCAACGCCGAAGAGAATCTCTACGTATTCGATCAGATTGGGCATGAACAATCCAACGTGATCCCCGGCCGCGATCCCGAGCGCACGGAGTGACCGGGCCCGCCGGGTTGCCCTCGTGAGCAGCTGCGAGTAGCTGAGGCGACTGTCGGGAAAGGCCAGGGCCACGTGGTCCGGCCACCGCTGCGCCGCCGCCACGAGGAGACCTCCCCAGGTCGTCACCTCAACCGGGGGGCCTCGCATCATCCGGCGGAGCCTCGGAGAACCGGCCGGTTGCCTTTCCAGACGACCTTCCCGCTCAGGACGGCCTCCTCCGTGATGCCCGGGACCGGGGTGCCCCAGTCGAGATTGCTGTCCACAAACTGGAACAACGCGCCGAAGCCGCTCTTCGGGCGGAGGAACGTCTCGCGCCACGTGGGCCTCGAAAGGTCGGTGCCGGTGACCTCGAAACCTGCCGACTCCAGTTGCGGTAGGAGCGCCTCGATGTCCTCGAAGAACAAGGTGGCGTGGTGAAAGCCCTCGCCGTATCTATCGATGAACCGCGCGATCACCCCTTCGTCGTCGAGCGGCATGAGAAGCTCGATCTTGGTTCCCGGAGCGAGCTTGTATTGGAGAGATCGCATGGCGAGCCTCTCGTCGTCTCCCCCGCTGACGAAGGTCGCGCCCAAGATATCCCGAACGAGAACTACCGCCTTGTCAAGAGACCGAACCGCGAGAGCGATGTGGTCGAACGAAAGCGCGGGAGCCTCAGCGATCGCCGGATCCCAAGCGACCACGCCCGTGCGCTGTTCCCGGCTGTGTCGCCGGCCGATCCTTCGGTAAGGCCGACGTCCACGAGGAGGGTGCTGAAAAAGACGGGGATTGGTTGGCCCGCGGAGCTCCTACCCGGGGTTCCGTTCCGGCTATCGGGCCATCTGGACATTCTTCAGTACCCTCCGAGACCGCCAGGCTCAGACCGTGTACGGGTTGCTGAGAGCGGTCGGATTGCTGCGCCAGCACACTGCCTCCGGCTCGAATCGCGTTTGATATCGTACCCAACGTGTCAGAAGCGACGCCGATTGCCGTCCCCACCGAGCTGGAAGGCCTCGACACCGTTCCGGGCCTGATCTCAGCCTTACGCGACGCGCGAGTCGCCGGCGAGGCCGGCAGTTCCCTCGACGAGCGGGAGATCGAACTGGTCCGGATCGCCACCCTGGTCGCGCTGGGCGCGCCTGCGGCGTCGTTCCGGGCTCATGTCACGCGGGCGTTGTCCGCCGGCGCGTCGGTAGACGACGTGTGGGGGTCGGTCGCCGCCGGCGTCACCCTTGTCGGCGTACCCCGGCTCATCGCGTCGGCGCCCCACATCGCAGCCGCTCTCAAGGGTCACGAGAGCTAGCTGCCAGGACTACCAACCAAACGTTTGGTAGGCTACGAATGTAGATTGGACGAGTGAGTGACGGCGATCTCCGCCCGGCTGTTTGATGGAGGGCCGGGCAGTTCTCGATGGGGATCGATAGCCGGTAAGGAAGGCTGACGTGGATTTCGGTTATACCGAAGAACAAGAGCTCTTCCGTAGATCGATGCGGCACTGGGTGGACAGAGAGATACCCAAAGAGTATGCCAACCGCCTCGAACAACAGGAATACGAGTTTCCCCACGAGCTGTGGGACAAGTTCACCGAGGCGGGATTCCATGCGATCGGGATCGACGAGAAGTACGGCGGCCAGGGCGGAGACATCATCAGCCAGATGATTCTCTGCCGCGAGTTGGCCCGTTCCCTGGCAGGCTTGACGTGGGTGTGGGGCATCTCCTCGTTCTCCGGGGCTAAGTCGGTCGGGCTCTGTGGCTCAGAGCAGCAGAAGCTGGAGCTCCTTCCCCGACTCGCCAGGGGCGAGATCAAGTTCGCCATTGCATACACGGAGCCTGCGGGCGGCACCGACCTGCTCGGCGCGATGACGACGACCGCGGTCCGCGCCGGCGACGGGTGGGTCATCAACGGCCAGAAGATCTGGTCCACCGCGGCCCACGTTGCGGACTACCTGCTGCTACTGGCTCGCACCGCGCCTGTCACCGCTAAGAAGAGCGCTGGTACCACACTTTTCCTGGTGCCCGGGAAACAGGACGGCGTGACGACGCGCCAGATCCCGAAGATCGGGATGCGCTCGGTCGGGTCGTGCGAGGTGTGGCTGGACGACGCGTGGGTGCCCGACGAGTTGGTTCTCGGCGAGCCGGGGAACGGGTTCAAACAGAGCCTCGGAACGCTGAACAACGAACGGATCATGCTCGCCGCGCTCTGTGTCGGGATCATCGACGGCGTGCTGGAAGACGCCCTGGACTACTTGGCGGCCCGAGAGGTGTTCGGCAAGAGGCTGGAGCAGCTGCAAGTACTCCAGCACTACATCGCGGACATGAAGATGATGCAGTCCCAGGCCGAGTTGATGACATTCAATGCGGCCTGGCGCCAATCCGAGGGCCTCGAATGTGGTCTCGAGTCCAACATGGCCAAGGTCGTGACTTCGGAGAACGCCGGCAAGTGTGCCGACCTGGCCCTGCAGATGTTTGGAGGAATGGGGTATGCGTACGAGACCAACCCTCAGCGCTACTGGAGGGATGCAAGGCTCTACCGCATAGGCCCTATCGCCAACGAGATGGCAAGGAATTCCATCGCCGAGGCTCTTGGAATGCCGAGATCCTTCTAGCCGATGAGCAGCCTCCGAGGCCTCGAGGGAAGGGTGGCGTTGATTACCGGTGGCGGGCGAAGCATCGGCTTGAGCATCGCGTCGCGCCTCGCCTCGGAAGGTTGCAAGGTCGTCATCAATGACCGCGACGCCGACGTGGCCCGCCGAGCCGCCGACGAGATAAGGCGATCCGGAGGGGCTGCCGGCGATGTGGGTGGCAGCGTTACCGACCCGACAGATTCCGAGGCGATGGTCGGCGCTGCCGGCGAACTGTTCGGAGGGCTCGACATAGTCGTCAACAACGCCGGCCTGACCGCAGACGACTGGCTTCATCGGATGCCGGACGAGACGTGGGATCTCGTGGTGGACGTGTGCCTCACCGGGACGTTCAACGTGTGCCGATCGGCGGCGAGGCTGCTTCGAAAGGACGCCCGCGAGATCCGCTATCACCGGAAAGTGGTGAACATCGTCTCGATCAACGGGATCTACGGCGCCGCGGCCAACGTCAACTACTCGGCGGCCAAGGCCGGTGTCATCGGACTCACCAAGTCCCTGGCTCGGGAGTGGGCAGGGCAGAAGATCAACGTCAACGCAATCGCGCCGGGGTACATCAAGGGCACCCGTCTCTCCGGTCCCCGCGACGACGCCGGGCGGTTCGGAATCCCCGCGGAAGTGATTCCGAAGATCGAGGCACAGATTCCGATAGGGCGGCCGGGGCTTCCGGAGGATGTCGCGGCAGCAGTTGCGTTCCTGAGTTCGAGCGAGTCGGACTATGTCACCGGCCAGGTGCTGGAGGTGCACGGCGGCCTCGAGTTCATCCAGGTGGTCTGAGCGCAGATAGTTGGGCGACGAGGCTGTTCGAGGAGCGTGGGAATTGGCGAGTAACAAGGTCACGTCGATCGAAGAGGCGATCGCTACCCATGTGCAGCACGGCGACGTCGTCGCATTGCAGAACATGGCTACCCAGGCGGCACCGATGGCGGCGGTGCGTGAACTCATACGACAGGAGAAGCGCGGCTTGGGGATCGTGGTCCTGGTCGGGGGCATCGCCGTCGATTGGCTCTCCTTCGCAGGTGTCATGGACCGGCTGATCGGCGCCGCGGTGACGATGGAACAGTTCGGGCTGTGTCAGCGCTACCGCAAGGCCGTGGAAGCCGGCCGGGTGCGCGTCGAAGAGCTCTCCGAGACCGCACTGAACGCCCGCCTCGGCGCCGGCGCCCGGAACCTGCCGTATCTTCCGACCCGCGGCCTGATCGGAACCGATCTGATCAGCCAGAACCCCGACAACCTCCGGCTGGTCGAGGATCCGTTCGGCGGTACTGCGGTCGTGGCATGCCGCGCCCTCGTTCCGGACGTCGCGCTCGTCCACGCCCACCGTGTCGACGCCGAGGGCAACGTGCAATACAAACCGACGACCCTCTGGCCGGATATAGGCATCTTCCCGAAGGCCGCCAGGAAGGTCATCGTGACGGCCGAGGAGATCGTCTCATCCGACATTCTTAGACGCAACCCGGACCGCACGGTGCTTCCGGGGTTCGTCGTGGACGCCGTCGTCGAGGTTCCGTACGGTGCCCACCCCACTTCGTTCTTCCCCGAATACCGTTACGACTCCGATTTCCATCTCGCCTGGGCAAAGGTATCGCGGGACGACGGCGCGGCGCAGGAGTTCTTCCGCAGGCACGTACTCGGCCCGCGGTCACACGCCGAATACCTCAGCGCCGCCGGGGGTGTGGCGATGATGAGCCACTTGCGTGGCAAGGAGGGCGTATGAGCGGGGAGGCGCACCAGAGGGCGCGCGACTACACGGTCGACGAGCTGATGATCAGCGTGCTCTCGAGCTTCTTCGAGGACGGCGATCAGGCATGCAACGGAATGGCATCGTTCTTACCGGTGTCTGCCTTCATGCTGGCCCGACTCACGCACGCACCCGGCCTTGTGTGGCTGGCGTCGGCCACAGGTCTTGACCCGCAACCGGCGAGGGTGCCCGCCTCGACTCTCGAATCGCAACTCTGGAGCGATTCGGTCATGTACATGGAGCAATACGGTGATTTCTGGAACTACGCCATGAACGGGAGATGGCTGCAGAAGTTCTGTGTGGGAGCCGCTCAGCTCGACATGTACGGCAACGCCAACAACTCGGTGATCGGTGCCGACTTTCACGCTCCGAGGGTGCGTTTGCCCGGTACGGCGGGCCTCGGCGACATGGGATCGCTCGGCAAGCTCCTCTACTACTGGAACCCGAATCACAGCCCTCGCAGCCTCGTCGAGAAGGTCGATTTCATCTCGGCAGCCGGGTATCTGGGCGGGGGTGACGAGCGCGAGGATGTGGGCCTGACGGGGGGGCCACAGGCGGTTGTCACCAACCTCGCCGTCCTCGACTTCGAGCCGGAGAGCAAGCGGATGCGCCTCAGGTCGGCCCACAGAGGCGTCACCGTGGACGACATACGCGCCGCCACCGGGTTCGAACTGGTCATCCCGACCGATGTGCCGACCACCCCGGAGCCGACCGAAGAGCAGGTACGCCTCATCCGTGAGGTCATCGACCCTGATGGGATGCGTAAGCGCGAGTTTCGAGCGCCCTGACCTAGAAGTATAGCTATCCGACAGCACCTGCCCCGTGTGTCAGGCGCCTGCCCCCTGCTCGGGCCGGCCGCGTGATGCCGCGATGCCGGCAGCTCCCGCATGCCACGCTGCCAACCCTCCGAACGGCACCGCCGTTGCAGCCGCCTCCGCCAGCTCGGTATCCGAGGCGCCCTCCCTTCGGGCGGCGGCCGCATGCGCAGCGACGAACTCCGGCTCCTGCAGAGAGCTGTTGATGGCCACGAGCAAGAGCTCGGTGTGCAACGGGCTGAGGCCGGTGTCACGCAGTCCCGAACGCCGCAGCATCAGGTGGCCCTCAAGAGCGCGGGGGATCTCATCGGCCATCAGCCGGATACGATCGGGCACCCTTCCGTACACGGACGAGGCATATGCCTTCGCCTCGTCGACATCTACCGTGCCGGCCGGTGGTTCGCTCGTTCCGGCCCCGTGGCGAGGAACCAGCTGATCGGCCGTGGCGATGAACCTCCGGTAGGGCGGAATCCCGCGCGAGGCCAGAAGGGTCAGCGCGGCGCCATCGGCCTGGTCCCTGCTCAAGCCCGACGCGAACGCCTGCTCCAGGCAGACAGAGATCAAATCGTCTTCCAGCTTCACGGATCCGATGGCTGCCATATAGAGCCACTTGACCGGGGCCGGCAACGAACCGTCGCCGGTTGCGGCATCGGTGAGTCTGGCGAGCCCCTCGGCGGCGACCGGATGGGCCGCGACGAGGCCCTCGAGCCAGTCCGGGGAGCCCAACCAAGTTTGCAGCCGATCGGCGCCCGCCGGCGATGTCGCCTCCATCTTCCTCCTTCCGGATCGACGGTTCATTCTCGCCGCCGCCTCTTAGGAGGAACCTACAGTCCTCGGGTGGTGGAGCGCTCGCTCGAGGCTTACGATTCGGCAGTCCTCGAAGATGGGAGGGACCGTGGTACCGAAGAAGGCAGTCGTTACCGGTGCCGGCCGCGGAATCGGCATGGCCGTCGCCGAAGTTCTCGAAGGGGAGGGTTACGAGGTCTTCCGTCTTGACCTGGAGCCCGGTCCCGGGATATGGGAGTGCGACGTAGCGGATCCCACGGCCGTCGAGCGAGCCGCTGATGCGATCGGGCCCGTAGATGTTCTTGTCAACAACGCGGGCATCTGGCGGTTTGCCCCGCTGGAGCAAGTGGATCCGGCCGAATTCAAGAGAGTGCTCGACGTGAACCTGCGCGGAACGTTCCACTGCACCCGTTACTTCGGCACCGCGATGCTGGGCAGGGGCGGGGTGATCGTCAACGTGGCCTCGATCGCAGCGTCCGTGGTCGGTTCGGGCGCGGGGTCCTATTCGGCCTCGAAGGCGGGGGTGGTGGCCCTGACCGAGCAAACAGCCATCTCATGGGGGCCTCGTGGCGTCAGGTGTAACGCGGTGGCCCCCGGTCTCATCGCCACTCCCGGTACTGCCGCCATCTACGACGACCCTGCGAGACGTGCGGCGCGCGCCGCGGCCGTTCCCTCACGCCGGATCGGCACACCTCGAGACGTCGCCGGACTCATCGCCTTTCTCGCCTCCGACGCGGCTTCGTACATAAACGGAGAAACGATCTACGTCGATGGCGGGCTGAGCGCGGCGCTCCTCGAGCTGCTACCTCGCCCCGCCGAACTGGAGGGCTAGCGTTCGTCGGCGCACCGGTGCTGAGCGAGGGCTCTCCCTGAAGTATCGGTCTGTTCGACGGCGAGATGTTTGAGCGTCTCCCGATTCGGGGACGCGAGAGACCGCGAAAAAGGCTGCCAGCCCGACCTAGTGGACCCATGCAGGTATATCCTGATGCCGAGTCCGTCCCGCGCCCCCGAGCAGGTCACTGGACCAGCCGGAGTGCCGGACGGCCCAACTGAGGTTTAGCGGGAAGCGCGGAAGGAGAAGGAGAGGTAGTGACGTTGCAGGACCATTCTTGGGGACCTTGGCACAAACCACGCGAGTACTTCTCAGTACCGGCGTATTGGGATTCGGAGATCCAGGACGCAATTGCTGCGAAGGGGCGGTCGGTCAAGATCATCGACTGCACCCTCAGTGAGGGTGAAGACATGGTTGGCCGACACCTCTCGTGGGCGGCGCGCATTCGCCTGGCGCACCTGCTCGACGAACTCGGTGTCGGCGAGATCACGACTCCGATCGGACTGTCACCGCGAGAGCTCAAGGATTGGGTGAGAGCCTG
Organism: bacterium; assembly: GCA_028821235.1. Taxonomy (NCBI): domain Bacteria; species bacterium. The sequence continues at coordinate 31,940 of JAPPGV010000126.1, read as the reverse complement.
TAAGCGCGGAGGCATCGAGACGCCTATCTGCGACAAGCTGATCGCCCACGTGCTGCCTCTCGAGCAGGGCGACTGGAAGAAGCGGTACGACGATCACCTCGCGTGCGAAGCGGACACCTTCGTCACGTTCCCCTACTACCCGCAGATCAGCTACTGGAGCGACTTCACAAAGGGCCCGTTCACCAAGAGTCAGGTGGTCGACGCGATCCACGAGACCGTGAGCTACGGCGTAGAGAGAGACGCTCAGATCATCTTCAGCTTCCCCGACTCGTTCCGGCACAGCATCCAGACCATCAAACTGTTCTGCAAGGCCGGAGTGGACGCGGGTGCCATGGGTATCTACATCTACGACAGCCGAGGCCAGAGCAACCCGAGAGCCTCGTATCTCATCTGCCGCGAGATCAAGGAAACGATCGGCGACGTGAACCTGTACGTCCAGCATCACAACGACCTCGGGATGGCGACGGCGAACTCGCTCGCGGCTGCCGAAGCCGGCGCGGACTTCATCGACGCGGCGATGAATGGTGTCGGCGACCGCTCAGGCACGGCGGCCCTCGAAGAGGTGGCATGCGCCCTCTATGCATACGGCTGGGACGCCGGAGTGCGCCTCGACAAGCTGCTTCCGCTCGCCGAGGAGGTCGAGAAGGCCTTCGGCGGCCACATCAGCGACGCCATCAAGCCCATCATCGGCTGGCAGGCGAACATGGAGGAGGGGTACGGCCACCGCGACCCCGACGATCCGCCGGAGAGCCCGATGGCGATTGCCGGTGAGGTACTAGGCAAACCATTCGAAAGCGTGATAGGACCGAACGTCTTCGGCAAGATCCACTACATCCAGCCCGAGGGCCTGCACAAGCACAAAGAGATCATTGCTGACTTCATTGGAGAGCTCGGCTTCGAGTGCTCCGATGAAGACCTTGAAGAGGTGCGGAACCGCACCAAGGATGCTCTTATGGGCAGAGCCGAGGGTTATATCACTATCGGTGAGCTCAAGCTCATAGTGGAAGGGGTGCTGGGGGCCAGTGACTGAATCGGGTGTGCCTCAGTACGTGATTCTGCATCAGTACGGTGTGGATCCCGATGGTGACACCCGGCGCGAGTTGTGGCCCGAGTTCGTGCCGAAACTGAAGGAGATTCCTGGGTTCGTGGCTGTCTACACGTTCGACGACCCGGACGCCCGAGAGGGTGTCAGCCTTACGTTCTGGGAAACCGAAGCCGCCGCTCAGGCCTACATCGACAGTGATGCCAGGCAGAAGCTCGACACACTGGCTTCCGAGTTCCGACCGGCGACGAATCGCCGGATCATGAGAATCCTTCAGGCAGACGATCCGCGCAAGTGAGGGAGAACGGAATGGGAATGGTTGCCGAAGTATGGAAGACGAGGGAAGGAGACGACATTGATGTCTAGGAGAATCAGAGGTCCTTGGAGGTTCTTGATCCTGGGAGTTGCGTTCGTTTTGGCGGCCGCGGCCTGCGGGGGCGACGATGCGCCTCCGGAGACTGTGGTGGTCACTTCGATTGTCGAGGTCGAGGTCGAGGTCCCGGGCGAGACGGTCACCGAGATAGTCGAGGTCGAGGTCCCGGGCGAGACCATCACCGTGACTTCAATCGTTACCGAGGTCGTCACCGAGGTCGTCACCGAGACCGTAGAGGTCGAAGTGACGGCGCCGCCACCGCCACCGGTGCCCCTGTCCGAGCCGAAGGTGCGCTGGGCCGGTTTTGGTGGTATGTCTGAGTTGTTGTTCTTCGTAGCGGAGGATGCCGGCTTCTTCGAGGCTGAGGGTCTCGAGTTGGAGCGCATCGAGTTGGGAGGCGGCGTTGACCTGTTTTCTGCTCTTGCCAGCGGATCGGTCGCGTTCACCCAGTTGGGCACCCAGCACGGAATCAGAGCGGTGACGAGGGGCCTCGACTTCCGCGGTATCTTCGGCTTCTCGCATGGCCCGAACGAGTTCGGCATCATCTCGCCCGAGGCTGCCGCTGCTGCGGGCATAACCGAGGACTCTACGATCGATGAGAAGTTCGAAGCGCTGCGGGGCCTCAAGATCGGCACGGGCCGGCCCGGGTCGACGACGACGACTCTGGCGATCGGGGCCATGGAGCAACGAGGCATCGACACCTCATCTGAGGTCGAGTTGGTTCCCCTGGGGAGGGGCAGCGCTTTGTTGCCCGCGTTCCAGGCTCGTGAGATCGACGCGTTCTTCTGGATTCCTCCCGAGACGCAGATAGCGGCTCTGGAACCGGGGGCGGTGACGATCGATTTCCGGGTTCTGTCCGAGCTCGAAGCCGTCAACTGGGCGAGCTTTTTCACGACCGACAGCTACATCCTGGAGCATCCAGACACCGTACAGGCGTTCCTGCGGGCGGTCCTCAGCGCCCGGGATTGGGCCCTAGCGAACGAAGACGACGCCCGCGCTATCGCCCGGGCACGGTTCCCCGACCTCGAGCAGGCGGCGTTCGACGCGTCGTTCCAGATCGACTACGACTCGCTCAAGCCGTCGATCCTCTTCAGCGAGGACGGCTTCGAAAAGGGAAGATACATCCTCAACATCGGTAAACCCGAAGAAGAGCACAACACAACCCTGATGACCGCGGTCGTCACCAATGAACTAGTGATCGCAGCCGCGACGGAACTGGGTATAGACGTCAAGTGACGTGCCGGTAACCCTCCAGAGGGTTGATGATGGGAGCCGGCGCTCGGCGCCGGCTCCCATCGACACCGGTGGGGACCAGCCTTCGTAGCCTGCGGCTGCGACCTGCTCGCGTTGCTGTGAGGTATCCATGATCAAGATAACGGGCGTGTCGAAGTCCTTCGAGAAAGACGGCGAGAAAATCGACGCGGTCAAGGACTTCTCGCTCACGATCAACGACGGCGAGTTCGTAGCACTCATCGGTCCGAGCGGGTGTGGCAAGTCGACGGTTCTCAACCTGATCGCGGGATTGCTCGCACCTGAAGAGGGCGTCGTTGAGTACAACGGCGAACGGGTCACGGCCATCAACACCTCCGTCGGCTACATGACCCAAAAGGACTCGCTCCTCCCGTGGCGCACGACGGAGGGCAACATCTCGGCGCCGCTCGACATCCGGCGCGTCCCGAAGTCCGAGCGGGCCGCCCTGGTGTCGCAGGCCATCGAGAAGGTCAGGCTCGGAGGGTTCGAGCGTCATCACCCGGACGAACTCTCGGGCGGTATGCGCAAACGGGTCCTCCTCGCAAGGACGCTGATCTACGAGCCCGACACGCTGCTGATGGATGAGCCGTTCGCGGCCCTGGACGCACTGCTCAAACTCGTGATGCAAGAAGAACTGCTCCGGATCTGGAGTGAGGCGCGAGCCACCGTGGTGTATGTGACCCATGATCTGACCGAGGCGATCAGCATCGCCGACCGCATCGTGGTGTTCAGTAAGCGTCCCGGCCGGATAGTGCTCGACCTGCCGGTCGAACTCGAGCGTCCCCGCGACTTCGACACCATCCGAAGCTCACCCGAATTCCTGAAACTGTACAACAGGATTTGGGCGACGCTACGCCATGAGGTCGTCAGCCAGGAAGAAGCCAGCGGTGAAGGTCGCTGATACACATCCGACTGGAGCCGCAGGTGCTGTCGAGTAGGTCAGGGACCACATTCGCGCGTTTCCTGATCGTGGCCGGCATCGTCGTCGCCTGGGACCTCGCCGGCCGTACGATCATCGAGCCGTTCTACATCAGCCGGCCTTCCGACGTCGCCGAGCGGCTGTGGGAATGGGTGTCGACCGGCTACATCGTCGAGCATGTCCTCACCACGATGGCTGAGATCGTATATGGCCTGGTCATCGGGGTAGTTCTCGGAGTGCTCGTCGCCGTGATACTGAGCTCCAGCCCCACCCTCGCTGCGGTGTTCCGTCCGTTCGCGACGGTGGCTTACAGCTTTCCCCAGGTGGCTCTGATCCCTCTCTATATCCTGTGGTTCGGGGTGTTTCTCATGCCCAAGGTCGTGTTGGTCGCCGTGGTTGTCTTCTTCCTCATGTTCTTCAATACGTTCGAAGGTGTGAAGAACGTCGAAGGCGACCTCGTCGCAGCCATGCGCGTCATGGGAGCGAAGCGCCTGGACGTGTTCCGCATCGTGGTCCTACCGGCCAGCGCAGTCTTCCTGATCACCGGGCTGCGCCACGCCGTGCCGTTCGCGCTGCGCGCGGCCGTGTTTGCCGAGTTCATTGCCTCGGTGAGAGGGTTGGGCTTCCTCGCACTCACATCTGCGCGCTCCTACAGCAGCGCCGGCCTCTTTGCCGCACTCACGGTTCTGCTCGTCGTCGGTGTGGGGCTCAACGCTCTCGTGAGCTGGTTGGAGCGTGCCGTGCTGCCATGGCGTTCCGCCGGCGTCGATGTAGCCGCGGCGATGCAGCGATGATCGAGCGGGCCCCCATGTGGCGGATCCGTCTCTACCAGCTGATAGTGCTGGGCGTGTTCCTCGGCGGCTGGGAGTGGGTGTCAGATCGGTACATTCGAACCCTCTGGATCAGCAAGCCCTCCTTGATCGCGGAACGGACGCTCGAGTGGTTCTCCAGCGGGTTCATCTACCCGCATATCCTCGCAACTCTCCAGATCGCCGGGCTCGGCCTTCTCATCGGAACGGCCATCGGCGTGGTGTGCGGCATCATGCTCGGCCTGCAGCGATCGCTGTCACGTTTGCTCGACCCCATCCTCGGCGGGGCGTACACGATGCCCCGGATCGCCTTCCTCCCGGTGGTGCTCTTCTGGTTCGGATTCGGGTTCAGGCCGATGGTGGCACTCGTCGTCCTGATGACCTTCTTCGTGCTCTTCTACAACACGAGGGCGGGTGTCGAAAGTGTCAAAGGCGACCTGGTTGCAAGCATGCGCGTCATGGGGGCGACGCGTTTCCAGGTGATCCGGATGGTGATACTGCCGTCCATCGTTCCCTTCATCCTGGCGGCGATGATGATCGCGGCACCGTATGCGCTGGTCGGCGCGATAGTCGCCGAGATCTTCATCGGTAGCAAGGGACTCGGGTTCCTGATCGTCTCATCGACAGGGGGCCTCGACCTCACCGGCACGTTCACGACGTGCCTCGTGGTCACCGTCATCTCGCTGATCGCGACCCTCGTCATCGCCCGACACGGTCCCCGGTTGCTCGGACGGAGCCCGGAAACCATCGGTGGTGGTGCCGCCGCAGCCTTTTGAGCAGCCGGCGCGAACGAATCGGCTCGGTACGAGTCCTCCTCCCGGCGCTTGCGGTCACGATGGTCATGACCTTCCCGCCCTTTCTCGCCGGCGCGCTCGCATTTAGGATCCTCCCCGAGCTCGGGTTCGACACCGGCTCCCTCGGGATCGCCTTGGGCGGATTCTTCGGCCTGTCGGCCATCAGCTCGGTCACGATCGGCGGGCTTGCCGACCGGATCGGCTGGCCGGCCGCGATGCGGGTGTCATCGGCGATGAGCGCGGTGACGATGTTCGGAATAGCGGCACTCGCCCATTCCTGGCTCTCGTTCGCAGCGCTCATCTCGCTCGGAGGCCTCACCATGGCGATCGGCCAGCCTGCGGTGAATCTGGCCCTCGCCAGAGAAGTGCCGGCGAGCCGTCAGGGGTTCGTCTTCGGCATCAAACATTCGGCGATACCGGCTGCGGCCATGCTGAGCGGCCTTGCAGTGCCGCTGTTCGCTGTCAACGGCGATTGGCGAGGGGTGTTCGTCGGTGCGGGCGTGATCGCGGGCGGCGTGGCCCTGGCGGTGCCCGGATCGCAGCGCGCCTCCGCCGACGTGGCCTCGAGACGCTCATCCGGAAAGGTGGAACTGGAGATGCGGCCGCTCGTGTTCATGGCGGTCGGTGCATTTCTGGCAGCATCGGTGGCGTCGGCCCTCAGCGCGTTCCTGGTGATTTCCGTCGTCGACTCGGGTGTCAGCCCCGGAGCAGGTGGTTTGATCCTCGCCGCGGCAAGCGTCACGGGACTGGTAGTCCGGCTTCTGGCCGGTTGGTGGGCCGACGCTCGCAAGGCGGGCGGGCTCGGAGGGGTCGCATTGCTTCTTGTGGTCGGTTCCGCAGGCCTTGGAGCGCTCACAGGCACCGGGACTTGGATGCTCACGCTTGCGGCGATGCTCGCCTTCGGGGCAGGATGGGGCTGGAACGGGCTGTTCAACTACAGCGTTGTGAAGCACTTCCCGCGGGCTCCGGCGCGAGCCACGAGCGTTGCGCTCACGGGTACGTACATCGGTGCTTCGCTCGGCCCGATCGTGATGGGTCAGATCATCGAGATCTATTCCTTTCAGGCCGCCTGGCTGGCCGCCGCTGCGATGTCGAGCATCTCGGCGGTCGCCATGCTGGCGGCCCGATGGCAGCTGACCGGCATGAGCAAGGAGGGTGCGGCGGCGGTCGAAGTCGGTGCGGATCGGTCCGGCGCCGGAGGCTGACCGGCATCCTGCCAACCGCAACACTTGGCGCGACCTTCACCTGCCCGGTGTTGGAGTGGCAGGAGTCAATCGATGAAATTGACGTGCCTAATGTACGTAAGTGTGACGGGAACCATGAAGAATCAGGGCTAGCGCCCGATGCTTGGGGGGCAGGTGTCGAAGATTCGTTCCATGCGAGAGGCTGCGTCGCTCGTTCCTGATGGTGCGACCATCGGAATCGGTGGGCTTTCGATGAACAGCGCTCCCATGGGCTTTGTACGTGAACTGATTCGGAGCGATGCCCGGGACCTGACCGTGGTGTCGATCGTCGGGTCGATGGCGGTCGACTGGCTCGTAGCTTCGGGCAAGGTGAACAAAGTGGTCACCGGACTGGTCAGCTTCGAAGGCCTCGGTCTGGCTCCGAACTTCCGCAGAGCGGCCGAAGCAGGTGACATCGAGGTCGAGGAGTACTCGGAGCATCTTCTGATCTGCCGGCTCCAGGCGGCCGCGCACCGCCTCCCCTTTGTCCCGACCAAGGCCGGGATCGGTACCGATGTGCTCGCCTTGCACCCTGACACCACCCGCCTGGAGACCGATCGGGTAACGGGAGAGGCCTACGTAGCGTGTACACCGTTGCCGATCGACGTCGCCGTCGTTCATGCCCATGCTGCGGACGCCGACGGAAACACGCGTGTCGACCCGAAGCTCATCTGGATGGACTCCGACCTCGTGAGGGCCGCCGAGGCGACCGTCGTGACCGTGGAGGCGGTCGCACCGCGCAGGTCGTTCACGGATGCCCCGGAGCGCACTACCTACCCGCGCTTCATGATCGACGCCGTGGTTCACGCACCTTGGGGCGCCTACCCGACATCTAACTACCCGTCCTATACCCACCATGAAGACTTCATTCAGGAATACCTGGGTGCTTCGCGCCACCGCGACCGTTTTGCACGGTTCTGGAACGACCGGATCACCGCTCCGGACGACCAGGCAGGATTTCTCGAGGCCAACGGTGGCGCGGCGACGATCCTCGCGATCACGAGGAGGGCCTCGTGAGTCGCGAAATACCTGGAGCCGACTGCACGGTCGACGAGCTGATGGTCGTCACGCTTGCTCGCGAGTTCACCAACGACACGCGCGCCTTCAACGGCGCCGCGAGCTTCATACCGGTCTGCGCATACCGGCTGGCGCGCAAGACGCACGCACCCGGCCTCGTGTGGGCCGCCAGCTCGATCGCGATCGACGCCGATCCTCCCGCTATTCCGGAGTCCACCCTGTCGGACGCGCTCTGGGACGGCGCCACGATGCTATCCAACTCCCCGTTCGACTTCTGGGCCTACGCCCAAGGAGCTCGGTACAACACGTTCGCGTTTCGCGGGGCGCAGATCGACAGGTTCGGCAATGTCAACAACACGGTCATCGGCTCCTACGCCAACCCCAAGGTCCGTCTGCCTGGAGGAGGCGGGATGGCGGATCTCGGCGGCATGATCCCGAACGTGTACCTCTGGACGACGACGCACAATCCCCGCACGCTGGTCGAGAAGGTCGACTTCCGCAGCGGTCTCGGTTGGGGTGACGGCGGCGACCACCGTCGCCGGCTCGGCTTCGGCGGAGGTCCGCAGCTGTGCGTGACGGACCTGTGCGTAATGGACTTCCACCCTGACACCAAGGCGATGCGCCTCCGCTCGGTGCATCCCGGCGTCACCATCGGTGACATTCAGAGCGCAACGGGGTTCGAGGTGGCGATGCCCCGCGGCACGGTCGCAGAGACCGACCTACCGACTCCGGCCGAGTTGAGCATCCTACGTGACGTAGTCGATCCCACAGGCAGCCGGCTCCGCGAGTTCGCCTGAACACGACCGCAATCCGATGCGCGACCGCGGCACCGTGGTGGGTCTGTGGGGCGGCGGTGGGATATGGCGCCGCCAGCGGCGTCTGTGGCAAGGACTCGCTGACGAATGCGTACCCGCAGGGTACGTTGAGGAGGCAGGACGCAGCCAGAGGCGTTGATGGCGGTCCAGATCACGCCGCCCGCAACGCAGACCTACCACGAAAAACTACCAAACGTTTGGTAGATTGTTTGGAACATCGTTTCGGGCTGAAAGCAGCCGCATGACCGACTTATCACGAGCGGATCGGAACCCGGCTGGCCGACTTTGCCGCAGGGTCGATCGCACGGGCTACATCATGGCGACGTATCAGGCCTTCCATGCTCCTGAACCGAACCGGGGCGATCGGGGCGCGGAGTGAAGCCAGAGACATTGGCCGGTTCCATCCCGTCGGACGAGGAACGCAGCGCCAAGTTGCGCCGCCAGATCGCGTACTGTCTCAAGAGTTCGTTCTACAGGAACTGCTTCGAGGCCGCAGGCGTGGATCCTGCGACCATCCGGGCGGTCGACGACCTTGCGTCCTTGCCCGTGTTCGTGACACCGGACATCCACCGGCAATCCCAAGAAAAGTCCCTCGAGGCACACGGACACCCCTTCTCTGAATTCCTCTGTGCCGACCCGGCAAAGATCGTGGCTCTGAGCTCCACCTCGGGGACGACGGGTTCTCCCACGTTCTATCCCTTCACTAGGCGCGATGTCAAGACAACCGACTTGCTCTGGCAGAGAGCGCTACGTTTCGTCGGGGTTCGACCCGGCGACCGGGTACTTCTGGGGTTCGGCCTCTCGATGTACCTGGCCGGCCTCCCGCTGGTGCGAGCACTGGAGCGGATGGGCGCGCTGCCGATAGCGATCGGTGCCGAGGCCGGCACCGAGAGATTGTTGGGGCTTCTAACGCTGACCCGCCCCAGGGTGCTCGCCTGCACCCCGAGCTACGCCGAGCACTTGATGGAGCGCGTGCCGGAGGCGCTGGGAATGGATGCTGCCGACTTGGGGATCGAGTTGATTGTTTGTGCAGGGGAGCCGGGAGCGGGCCTGCCTGAGGTGCGGTCGAGGTTGGAGAGTGGCTGGGGCGGGAGAGTCTTCGACCTACTCGGCGGCGCCCATGGAATCATGATGGCGTCGGCTCCAACCGACGAATACCACGGCATGTACGTACTGGGAGATGATTTTTCGGTCTCGACGCAATTGGTCGATCCGGCCACCCGGGAGCCCGTCGAAGAAGCCGACGGCGCGATCGGTGAGCGGGTCAAAACGTCCCTCGAATGGGGAGGTACCCCTCCTCTGAGGTACTCGGTCGGAGATGTGTATGAGGTATTCACCGCACCTGCCCCGGAAGGACCCATCGGGGGGAAGCGAATCAAAGTGCTCGGGCGTGTCGACGACCTTCTGATCGTAAAAGGGGTAAAGCTCTATCCGGCCGCCGTGAAGGACCTGGTCAGCAGCTTCGTCCCTGAGGTCAGCGGCGAGCTCCGGATAGTGCTCGACGGCCCCCCACCTCGTGTGACACCCCCTTTGCGCGTGAAGGTCGAGTCGCCGGTCGCTGGCGACGCCGAAGCAGCGGCTCACCTGGCCGACCGGATTAGCCTGGCAATGCATCATCGGCTCACCGTCCGTCCCCGTGTCGAGTTCGTAGCGGTGGGCTCGTTGCCGCGAAGCACCCACAAGCAGAAGCTTCTAGAGATCCAGACAGAGAAGTCGAGTCCCCAACCATGAGTGGTGCCATTGACGCCTGGTGTAATTTCTTCACCGAAGAAGGCATCAGGATCGTTTTTACCGAGAACCCTGAGGTGTCCTTCATGATGGGCGACCAGTGGGGAAGGCACGACCTCATGGTCGGTTACGAGCCTGAGCAGTTCATAGAACAGAAGATGGACCCGGCAGGTGTCGAGAGGGTGGTCGTTCCAGCACTTCAGCAGTATCTCTATCGAGACCGTCAGCTCGTGCGCGTCCCGTGGGGGTCTGTCGCCCGAGTCGTCGAGCGATTCCCCGATCGGATTTCAGGGCTCTACGGAATCGACCCCTTCTCCGGGATGAAGGGCGTCAGAGAACTCGAGTTGGCGGTCACGCAATACGGCTTCGTCGGCGGGCACGTGCATCCGTATGGATTCGACACGCCGATCAATGACGCCCGGTTCTATCCCTTCTATGCCAAGTGCGCCGAGCTCGGGGTGCCGGTCGAGCTCCAGACCGGTCACTCTGCCGAGTTCATGCCTTCCAAGCACGGGCACCCCCTACTCCTCGATGACGTCGCGATCTACTTCCCGGAGTTGAAGCTGGTGGGCGCCCATCAGGCTTGGCCATGGTGCGAGGTGATGGTCGCGATGGCATGGAAACACCCCAACGTCTACGTTGCCATGTCGGGCCATGCTCCGAAATACTGGGACCGCTCCCTCGTGCACTTCCTGAATAGCAGGGGCCAGGGCAAGGTGATGTGGGGCACGGACTATCCGCTCATCCAACATGGGGAGTCCCTGCGCCAGGTCGACGAGCTCGGTCTGAAGCCAGGCGCGAAGCAGAAGTTGTTGCGCACCACCGCCGCTGAGGTGTTCGGCCTCGGCGGAAGCTGACGACCTTCGCGTGGAGTTCTTCCGGATCGCAAAGGACAATCGGGTGGCGATTGTCACTGTCGACAAGCCCCCGGCAAACACCCTCGACTTCGCTCTTTACGACGAGATCACGTCATTGTTCGGCCGACTGGAAGAAGATGACAGTGTCAGAGCGATCGTTTTCGCCTCGGCCCATCCAAAGCTCTTCATCTCCGGCGCCGACATCAAGGACATGGAGAGCTACGACCGCTCCCCCGGTCCGATGACCGAGCGGGTTCACAAGGCTCAGAGCACGTTCTTGCGGCTTCAGCGCCTCGCAAAGCCAACCGTGGGAGCGATCACAGGCCATGCCCTCGGCGGTGGCTGCGAGTTCGCGCTGTGCCTGGACTTCCGGGTCATGATGCGCGGCGGGCCGACCATCGGACTTCCCGAGGTCAACCTCGGTTTGGTTCCGGGAGGCGGCGGCACCCAGCGGCTCTCCAGGCTCGTCGGCCGCGGTAAGGCTCTGGAGCTGCTTATGCTCGGATCCCGACTCGACGCCGACGAGGCCCTCGCCGCCGGGCTGGTGACGGCGGTGGGCAGCGACTCCGAAGACACCGTGGGTCAGGCTCGTCAGCTTGCAGCCCGGCTCGCCGACCAGGCGCCCCTTGCCGTCCGGCTAATAAAGCAGGCCGTGAACGAGGGTCTTGACCGCGATCTCGATCGCGGTCTCCAATTGGAGAGAACGGCCGTCGTGACGGCGTTGCTCTCCGACGACAGCCGTGAGGGCGTCGCCGCCTTTCTTGCGAAGCGACCGCCCCGCTTCGAAGGTCGTTGAATGCGATGGATCGCCCGATGATGCTTGACGACCTGGAGCGACTGGTAGGTGTCGAGTTTCCGGTCGGGGAGTTCACCATCGAGGGGTACGAGCACTGGCTGACGGCCGATGCCATCGGCTCGCCGCCTCTCCCCGCCGGTGTGGCCCACCCGATGTACGCCTACTACGCCGCGCTGGGCGGCATGGGACTCACGCTGGACGAGCTGTTTGCGATGGTCGGGTCGTCGGCGGCCGACGGCCCGATGTTCGGCGAAGCCGGGCTCGAGTTCCGAGAGGTGATGCGGGTCGGCGAGACGTATCGAGTCGAAGGCGGTATCACCGGTGCGGCTCGCAAGACCGGCAAGCGAGCGGGCGTGTTCGACATTGTCTCGTTCGAGCTTCGTGTAATCGACTCGACCGGCACCGTGGCTGCGGTGTCGACCAACTCGTTCGTCTTCCCGAGGAGGGCAGCGTGAGAGTGTCCGCGGGCACCGAGCTTCCCGTGTACGAGGTCGAGGTTCGGGCTGCCGCCATGAAGACCATGGCCGTCCTGCTGCGAGATCCGAACCCGATCCACTTCGACCCCCACGTGGTGGCCGCCCTCGGTATGGGGGATCGAGTAATCAACCAAGGTCCGACGAACATGGCATATGTCGTGGACATGCTGGTGGCCTGGGCCGGCGACCCGGCGCGGATCCAGTCTCTGAAGGTTCGTTTTCTCGACAACGTCCGGGGTGGAGATCGAGTCGTCGCCGGCGGCATCGTCACGTCGGTGGCCGGGGACGGGCAATACCAGGTCGCAGAGTGTGACGTCTGGCTCGATGTCGTAGGTGGGCCCCGGGCGCTGGCAGGGTCGGCGACCGTCGCTCTCGAGGCCGGCGAAGCCGCCGGGGAAACACCAGCAAAGTGAGTGAATCCGACAGTTTCCGGGTGATGGCGCCGGATTACCATCCAGCCCAGCCGGCGTAACGAGGGAGATCTATTGGGGCGTGTCGCGATCGTCGGTGTCGGCCAGAGCGTTCATGCACGAGACCGCAATGACGTCGCTTACGCCGAGCTTGTACTCGAAGCCATTGACGAGGCGCTCGACGACGCCGGTATCGGGCTGTCCGACGTCGACAATGCGGTCACGGCGAGCCTGGACTTCTACGATGGGCGGACCATCGCCAACATGGCTGTTGCCGATGTCGTCGGCTCCTATTTGAAGCCGGAGAGCCGGATATGCTCGGACGGAATCGGCGCTCTCCTATACGGGTGGGCTCGCATAGCCGACGGCGACCACCGGGTCGGGTTGGTGACCGCGCATTGCAAGGAGTCGGAAGGCAATCTCGCGACCATCGAGGGCGCCGCCCTCGATCCCTTCGTCCAGCGGCGCCTCGGGGCGGACGCAGACGTCGTCGCCGGTCTGGGTGCTCGGCAGATCTACGCTTCCGGGGCGTTTTCTCCCGCGGATGCCGCGGCCCTGGTTGTAGCGGCGAGGGCGGCGAGCGCGGTGAATCCCAAGGTCACGACGCTCGAAGCCATGACAGTCGCCGATGTTCTGGACGCGCCGCGGTCGGCGACTCCCCTGGGTGTACTCGATCGAGCGCCGAACCGTGACGGATCATGCGCGGTGATCCTCGCCACCGAGGAGGTGGCAAGGGACCTCTCCGAGAACCCTGTGTGGATCGCAGGCGTCGGAACCGCCACGGGCAAGTACTGGACCGATCGGCATCCCGGCGATCTAAGCGCCCTCGACCGGGCCCGGGACAGTGCGGTGGCCATGACCGGTTGGGGCACGGATGTCCCTGACGTGTTCGAGGTCTCGGCTCAGTACGCCCACCAACTGTGTCAGTTCGCAACGAGTCTCGGTGCCGATCTGGCTGAAGCAGGAGGGACTCTGAATCCGTCCGGTGGCTGGCACGGCGGCAACCCGGTGACGGTCTCGGGGCTCTCGAGGGTGACCGAATGCGTGCACCAGCTTCGTGGCGAGGCGGGCCCGAGACAGCATCACGATGCACAACGCGCCCTCGCTCACGGCGTGGCCGGCCTCGGCGCGCAGTCTCATTTCGTCGCCACCCTCGAAACGGGGATTGATGGGTAGGAACGCCGCGATCGTTGCCGCCGGCCAGACCGACCACGTGTCGAGACGTCTCGACGTGTCGATACCCGAGATGGTCAGGGAGGCTGTCGATCGCTGCCTGGGATCGAAAGACCTGAACCCGGGCCAGGTCGATGCGGTCGTCGTCGGCAACATGGAGCTGTTCGAGGGAATCAACTTTCCCGAGCTGTGGATGGCATCCGCCATCGGCGCAGCGGGCAAACCACTCTTCAAACTCAACAACGGCGGTACGGTCGGGGCAAGCGTGGCCGTCGCAGCGGCTCACCTCGTCGCTTCCGGGCTCTACGACGTGGTACTGGGTATCGGTTACGAGAAGCAGTCCGAGGGTGAGACGCAGTCGGCGATAACTACGGTCGGCGATCCTGCGTGGGAGCGGTCGGTGATGGCGGGGGCCATCGGGAATTTCGGCGTGATGGCCTCGACATACGTCGCCGAGAGCGGCGTCACCGCGGAGCAGGCCGCCAAGGTGACGGTAAAGGCCCGCCGCAATGCCTGTCTCAACCCTCATGCGCATCTACAGCGCCCCGACATCACGGTTGAGGAAGTGCTCGCCTCCCGCATGCTTGCGGCGCCGCTGCGGCTGCTCGACATGTGTCCGAGCAGCGACGGCGCCTGTGCTGTGGTGATGGCCGCACCCGACCGCGCCCGTGAGATGACCCCGAGGCCGGCGTGGGTTGCCGCCACCGAGACGGCGCACGACACGCAGTTCATGGGTGATTCACCCAAGCGCCTGGCGCGGATGCGCAGCCTCATCGCCGCCTCCGATTCGGTCTACTCGAAGGCCGGCATCGTCGATCCCCGGGCTGAGCTCGACGTCGCTGAGATCTATGAACCGGCCAGCTATGCGGAGCTGGCGATGTACGAGAGTCTGCGTTTCTGCAATTGGGGGGAGGGTGGGTCCCTCATCGACGATGGAGTCACCCTCATGGAGGGTGAACTCCCGGTCAACCCGTCCGGAGGGGTGCTCTCGACCAACCCGGTCGGCGCCACCGCACTGATCCGGGTTGCGGAGGCGGCCCTCCAGGTCATGGGCGAGGCGGGAGATCGTCAGATTCCCGGGGTCGAGACCGCCCTGGCCACCGGCTACGGGGGTAACGCATGGACCGAGGCTGTCGTCCTCAAGGGGACCGCGCCGTGAGCCCGACTCCGCCGGTTGACTCCGCCCTGAGGCTCGAGTACGTGGCGGACTTCGAGTACTCATACGCCGCCGGAAAGTTCGCGTCGCGATTCATGAACGCGCTCCGGACCGAGGCAAGGATCCAGGGAACGAGGTGCGATGCCTGTGACAAAGTCCTGGTGCCTCCCCGGCCGGTATGCGGTCTTTGCCTGGAACGAACGGCGGAATGGGTCGACGTCGGGCCGGGCGGAGTGATCACGGGCTACACCGTGGTCGAGGTGCCCTTCATCGATCCGATGACCGGCATCAAGCGGCCGATTCCCTATGGCTTTGCGTTCGTCCGCCTCGACGGAGCGGACACGAACATCTATCACTTCCTCGAGGAGAGCCGGCACGACCGGATCTCGATCGGAATGCGCATCACGGCCGTCTTCAAGCCGGCCCACGAACGCGACGGGACCCTGGCGGACATCATTCATTTTCGTGCGGAGGAGCCGGCAGCCGATGGGTGAGCCGACGATCCTGCATCAGAAGATCAACCTGCCATACCGGTATACGGCCGGCGACTTTCACAAGGCATTCCTCCACGGGTTGGCCAACCGGCGGATAGTGGGATCCCGCTGCCCAGCGTGCCCCACGGTGGCGGTACCGGCCCGGCCATTCTGTCCGGAATGCTCAGCGCACAGCGGGGAAACGATGGACATGAAACCGCAGGGAACACTCGAAACCTGGTCGACCGCGACGATCCAAGGAGTCACGCGAACCTACGGCTTGATCCGGATCAGGGGCGCTGACACCGTGATGCTCCATATCGTCGACGCCGAGCCGTCAGGTCTTCAGGTGGGCATGGAGTTGGTGCCAAGATGGTCTCCCGAGCCGGTCCCCGAGATCACGGCGATCGCAGCCTTCGTCCCGGCCTGAGATATCGGCACCAAACAACCGTTTGGTAGGCTCGTCGGGTGGCCCCGAACCTGAAGCTCGTCGATGCGTCCCGAGCCGCCGACACGGTCCAAGACGGCGACACAGTGTACTTCGGCGGGACCGTTCTCGACCGCAAGCCGATGGAGTTGACCCGGGCGCTCATCAGAGCGGGAAGGCGGGACCTCGACGTGGTCACCTTCGCCGGATCCCTCGAGATAGAACTCCTCGTCGCCGCCGGCAGCGTCCGCAGCGTTGCCGCCGCCTACGTGGGGCTTGGTCGATTCGGTCCGGCGCCGCAGTACGTTGCAGGTGTCAAGGCCGGAACGTTTGATGATCTCGAATACTCCGAGTGGAGCCTGCTCGGGCGGCTTCGAGCGGCATCGATGGGCATACCGTTTCTGCCGACCAGGGCTGGAACGGGCAGCGAGACCCTGGCCATCCATGACTTCGCCTCGGTAGCCGACCCCTACTCCGGTGATACCTATGTCGCTCTCCCGCCGCTTCAACCCGATATCACGCTGCTTCACGCATGGCGAGCCAGCCCCAGCGGACACGTGCAGATGGCTTTTCCCCCCCAACACCTGTGGGACATCGACGTGCTCGCGGCGCGGGCCGCCGATCGCGTCATCATCGGCGTCGATCAGATCGTGTCCGAGGAAGAGATCGCGTCGATCCCGGAGCACACTCGTCTCTTCGGATTCGAAGTGGACATGGTTGTCGAGCTTCAGAGGGGCAGTTGGCCTACGAGCTCGCCACCGGAACATGATGTCGATGAAGGGGCCATCAGCGCGTACGTGTCGTCGGGTGGAGAATCGGGGACTCTCAACTTTGCGCGGCCATCGTGACTGCCTCGAGGGGTGAGATCGCGGACCTGATGGTTGTTGCGCTCGCCCGCATGGTCGTGGCCGGCGACGTCGTCGGGGTCGGACTCGGGACTCCAATCGCCCTCGTCGCAGCCCTGGTCGCCAAGCACACGACACAGCATGGCGTACATGTACTAGCCGGTGGTGCGTTGGACGTTAACGGCGGCGTGGAGTCCCACCTGCGCGATCCTCGAGACCAGCTCAGCCTGACCCCCGGCTTCATTCCGCATCTCGACTCGATGGATATGGCCGAGCGCCAGGCGATGACTCTGCAATTCTTGCGCCCGGCTCAGATCGACCGGTTCGGAAACCTGAATACGAGTCGGATCGGAGTTCGCTCGGCCCCGACGGCTCGGTTCAGCGGCGGCCTGGCCACAGCGGATGTGCCGGCGCTACTGCCGCGGGTGATCGCCTACCACCCTGATCACCGGCCTCGCTCGTTGCCCGCCCAGGTGGATTGGATCACCGGCAGCGGTCACGGATGGGCCGGCAACACCCGGAAAGCTGCCGGGACGGTCGCCGTGGTCACTGACCTCGCCGTCATCGAGTTCGTCGAGAGACGTGGCCGGGTAGAGTCGATCCATCCATGGAGCGATGCCTCGACGGTGGGCGAGAACACCGGCTTCGAACTCTCGCTGCCCGAGGATGCACCGCCAACGCCGGAGCCGACCCCTGATGAATTGGAAGCGCTGGATCTGGTCGATCCACGCCGCAGACGTGACGAAGAGGTCCCCGATCCACCAGGTCGAGACAGAAGGGTGACATCGTGACCGACACCGCGCCGGCCTCGGGTCGGCGGAGGCGGGATTCCGTAGATCGACGGAAGGAGATCATCGACGCGGCTGCAGCCATCTTTTCCGAGAAGGGTTATGCAGCGACGTCGATCCGGGACGTGGCCGAAGCCGTCGACATCCTCAAAGGCTCGCTGTATTACTACGTGAAGTCGAAGGAAGAACTGCTTTTTGAGGTGATCCAGGAGGTCCACCAGGGGGGGCTGGCCAACCTCGAAGGTGGCAGACGCGACGGCAGCGCCCTCGATCGCATCCGGTCGTTCGTCGAGCGGCACATCACCTATAACGCTCGCAATCTTGCCAAGATGACCGTCTTTCTCCACGACTTTCGATCGCTCGGCCCCGAACTCCGAGCTGAGATCATCGAGGCGCGCGATGTCTACGACCGCCACCTGCGAGCGCTCATCGCAGCGGGTCAGGCCGAGGGAAGCGTTCGTGCGACGATCGACCCCCGGCTCGCGTCGTTCTCGATTCTCGGATCTATCAACTGGACCTACCAGTGGTATCGACCTGAAGGTCCGAACACGATCGAGGAGATCGCCTCCGAGTTTGCGGACATGGCGGTGAACAGCGTTCGTTGCCCCGGCTGGACCGGCAAGGCCTGAATGGCCCATGGTGCGGACCCTCTCCTCGCCGGCAGCAGTTGCCGAGCTGATTCCGCCGGGCGCGACCGTCGCCGTCGGGGGCACCGGACTTAACCGGAAGCCGATGGCCCTCCTCAAGGGGATCGTGGCCGGAGGAGTCCGTGACCTCAACATCGTGAGCTTTCTCGGCAGCGTCGACGTCGAATACCTGCTGGCTTCCGCCGCAGTGGCGGCTCTTCATTCCGCCGGGGTTTCTCTGGACGGATTCGGCCTGGCGCCCGCATTCCGCGCCGCCCGGCAGCAGCAAACCGTCCGGTTCATCGAATGGTCCGAGGCGTCGATGGTTGCGGCCGTCGAAGCCACGGCACGCGGCCTGCCGTCTATGCCTTGCTCCACCGCGGCCGGCTCGGACGTCGTCAAGCACAACCCGTCACTGGGCGTTTACAAGGATCCACCAACCGGCATACCGACCGTGTTTGCCACCGCTCTCGCAATCGACATAGCCCTGATCCACGCCCCGGCAGCCGATTCCCACGGGAATATCTACGTCGACGGGGACCTCGGTCTCGATGGCTTGCTCGCCCGCGCCGCGAAGACGACGATCGTCTCTTTCGAACGGCAGGCTCCCGCCGATCCTCCGCTTGCAGCGATTTCCAGGCTATGGATCGACGCGGTTGTACGTGCGGCCGGCGGGTCCTGGCCGACCGAATGCCACCCCGACGCTCTGGTGGACCTCGGAGTCGTCGCCGCGTGGGCCGGGTCCAAGGGCCTCACACCGGACCTGTTGGAGAAGGCCTCGTGAGCACGCTCGGGGACCTGTTCACCACAGTGCTCGCTCGCGAGTTCGCCACCGCCGCGGCCGATGACGGTGTTCGGGTCATCGCCGTCACGACCACGGCGAGCCTCGTCGCGGCCCTGGCGGCCCGGCGCTTGGGGGCCTCCGATCTCGCCATCGCACCCGGCTTCGGGACGCTCGACGCCGCGCCGCGGCCTGCGCTCTCTCTCGGAGAGAGGGCCATTCGGGCCGGAGCCTCGCCGCGGGGACCGGTCAGCGACACGTTCGTGGCCGTGGCGCGCGGCCTGGTCGGCGTCGTGGTGACCCCTGGCCAGCTCGACAGTCGAGGGGCCACCAACCTCTCTCACATCGCCGGCACCCATGCCGCTCCGCGAGTTGCCTTGCCGGGGAGTCGCGGCCTGCCGGACAACAACGACTCGCCTTCACGTGTCTGGTACCTCGTCGCCGACCATGCCGCCCGCACCCTCGTCGACCGGGTCGACTTCGTCTCAGGGCCTCCGCCTTCCCCGCAGCGGATCCGCAGGCTCATCACGCGGCTCGGCGTATTCACGCTCGATTCGCACCATGGGTGGAGGGCCGATTGTCTCTTCCCCGATGTCGGGGCGGCTGATGTGGTAGCATCCGGCGGGTTCCCCATACGGGTGGCCTCCGGTGTTCCGACCGTTGCCCACCCGACACCGGCTGAGCTTGAGGCACTTGCCTCGGTGGATCCCGACGACTTGCGGTCGATCGAGTTCGACGGAGCCGACGGAGCCCGGCGCGCCCGACGGGTGGTCGCCGGAGAGCGCCGGAGCCTTTGACTCGACTCTACGCAATGCGTCTGCCGAGCCGGCGCCGTGGCCACCGCAAGAGTTCCATCGCCTTGTATGCGTACTGGCCGGACCGCCCGGTGGGATATCCTCGGGGCGACATCGTTCGCAAAGGTCAGCCATGGACACACAACGACTGATCGAGATGCTGGGTCCGGCGGCCTGGGCCGAAGGACTGGTCGCGGGATCACCGAAGTTTGCCGAAGGACTGGCGAGTGCGGCCGACGTGATCCATTCCGACGGAGCCCTGCCGGCCCGGGACAAGGCCCTTTGTGCCGCCGTGATAGGTGCCGTGAAACGGCTTCCCGAGGTGACTTCCAAGTACCTGACCATTGCGATGGACCGCGGTATGACACCCGATGAGGTCCACGGGGCTGCACTCAACGTGCTGATATCACGCGGAATTCCGGGCTACCAAGCCTTGACCGAGGCTCTAGCGGCGATAAGTGACGTCGGTGTGAGCCCTGGACCGCCTTTCGAGACCGAGGTCTCGATGGACGAACTCCTTGACTACTACCGGGGGCTCTACGGTGAGGTTCCCGCCAATGTCGCCCTGGGTGCTCAGCATGCTCCCGGAGTCGTAATCGCTTATTACCTCATGCGTCAGGCGGCTCTGGAGGAGTCTCCGCTCGAAAACCGGTTGGCGGATCTCATGCTCTGTGCAATAAACGCGGCCGAGTTCCGCGACGATTTCGTAGAGATCCATGCCCGCTTCGCCCTCAAGGGCGGCGCGACGCCGGGCCAGCTCACCGAAGCGGTGGCCTGCGCCATACCGTTCGCCGGCGTCGCGGCATGGTTGGCGGGCGCGAACGGCCTGATCGCAGCACTGGAGAATCCATAGTGCCACCGCGGACCGCGAGTGACTTCTCCGGGCGGCCAGGGACCGCCGTGGTTACGGGCGGCTCGGGAGGCATCGGCTCGGCCGTGTGCACGCTGCTGGCGTCGCGCGGCAGCGACATTGCCTTCACGTACGGCCGGAACGAGGCGGCTGCTGCAGAGGTCGCTGCGGCCGTCGAGGCTGCCGGCTCGAGGGTCACGGTCGGCCAGGTGGACGTCACCGATGCCGACGCCGTCAAGGATTTCGTCGACTCGGCTGCGGAACTCCACGGTGGCATCCACACTGCGGTTTCCGCAGCGGGGCCGTACGTTCCGATGCGATACGTCAGCCAGATCGATCCTCAGCTATTCCGAGAGAAGGTGGACGTCGACCTCTTCGGAGCATTCCATCTGGTCTGGGCCGCGCTGCCCCACGTTCGCGAGTCGTCGGGATCGTTCGTCGCCGTCACGTCGATGGCCGTGCGACGGTATCCGGTCAAAGACTCGCTATCGGCGATTCCCAAGGGGGCGGTGGAGGCCCTCATCCGGGCGATAGCAGCCGAAGAAGGTCGGTTCGGGGTCCGCGCAAATGCTGTCGGCCCCGGTTTGATGGCGTCCGGCATGTATCACGAGCTCGTCGCCCGGGGCGACTTCACCGAGGAGATGCTCGCCGACGCCTCCGGGAACATTGCCTTGGGCAGGCCGGGTACGGCTGACGACGTGGCCCGGGCTGTCTGCTTCCTCGCCTCCGATGAGGCGGCGTACATCACCGGGAAAGTACTGGACGTCGACGGCGGCTACAAGATCTGACGCTCGGCGGTGATTACGGGACCGCTGACCGACGCCCTTCGATGCCTACGAGTTAGTCGCCGGCGAATTCGATGAGGAGCCGGCAGTGGTCGCTTGGCCCCCACTCTTCGACTTCGTTGAGGGCGCGCACGGTGATGCCGTTGTGGAAGCCCTGTGAGGCGAACACCCAGTCGAGTTGACTCGTGGCGGTTGCTGGAGTTTGGCTCGTGGTGTGATAGGTGGGCACGTTGCGGGTGTCGGCCGGGAGGTCATCGGGGGTCGGGTCTGCTTTCCGGCCTTCCGCGTAAAGCATTTCGAGGCCGAGCACATCCATCCTGTCGGTCACTGTACGTTCTCGCAGTACGAACGGGTCGTCGTCCTTGCCGCTGAACGCCATGTTGAGATCACCGGCGGCCAGGATGCGATGCGTGCTGGGGTCCGTGCCTCCAATGAAGGCCGAGAGGTCCGAGATGATCCGGTGCGCCGACCCGTCGGGGTAACCCACCTTCCATGAGGTCTTGGTGGACGGGTGCGGGCTCATCCAGCGGGCGTACATGGACACCGCTATGAACGGTTCGGCATCTCGGGGAACGATACGCGCGGCGGCGATGGTTCCGATCCCGCTGACCGCGATCTCGTCCTCGCCTGTCATGCTGATCGGGCTGACCTGTTTGAACCACTCGACCTCGACCCGGTCCGACAGCTTCACCACCATCGGCCACCGCTCCAGCAGCCACCGGAACCTGTCTCCGTACCACTCCGAGTTCCAGTAGTGGGAGTCCCAGTGTTCGCGGGGGCCGATGTCCACCTTCGAGACTATGTCAGCGGGGTATCGGCCTGCTTCCTGCAACAGAGCCACGTCAGCGTCCATCTGCACCAACTCGCGCCACGCGTTGTGGCGCTTGGCGATGTTCCAACACACTACGGTCGTACCCACCTCAGCCTCCTGGCTCGCTCAAGGATCTACTCCACCCCGAGCCTATCCACCGGGTGTGACAGGCCAACCCACCTGGCTCGTCGGACGCTCCTTCAACTGCTGAGCGTGTGCGCTATCTTCTGCAACTCTTCTACGACGGAATCAAGGACCCTGCCGTATTCCACATCTACAGGCAGCGTGAAACCACAGTTCTGACTGCCCAGCTTCTTCTCCGCCGCCGGCGCATGATCATCCCAGAAGGTAAGCCAGAGAGGGGTTTCTCTCTCCCGGACCCAGAGTTCGTAGTGAACACCAAACCAAGCACCCCACCAGGCGTCCTCCTTCCCGATCTGAATGTGTCTACCGGATCCGTGCCACTGGGGAGCGACAGCCGTTCCGTCCGTGTTCACGAATGGACGTCCGAGCTCCCGTCCACGTTCAACCGCCCGTGCCGTAGCATCCTTCCAGAGCCTCTCCATGTCCAGCATCCGTCTGGGGAATGCGGGTGCCAACTCGTCCGAACGCAACGGCAGGAAAGCGTCCCGGTCCTGGCGTTCGCACAACGCCGCCAATTGCTGGATGTCCCGCTCGGCGGCTGAATCGCTGCCCTTACCGGCGCGGTACGACATCGCGGCTAGCAACGTCCGCCAACTCGTGAGCATCAATCTGCGTGGGCCGCCACCGACTGTGACACTCTTCAACTCCTCCGTGCCTGCGTCGGTTTCCAAGTCCCAACGGGCCTCTCTGGCCCTACCGCAAATCTCCACCCAGAGGGTCACCAGCCGCTGTTCCGGCGCGACGAAGAGCAGAACGGCGGGGTCTCCGTCTGTTGGAAGACGCTTCAGATACGTGCTGGGTTGATTGTCGGTGAGGCCGGCCCAGAACTTCACCTCTATGAGTACCCGCTCCGAGCCCTTTTCGTCGGAAGCGACCAGATCCACCCGCTCCCCTTGCTCTCCGATGACCTCGGTCGCCACCTCTTTAAGAGCCCCCACGTCCGCGCCGCCGTCCTGGAGCATCTCCCGCAGGGCCTCTCGAGCAGCACCAGATCGAGAGAGTATGTAACCGAGCGCCTCGGTGGCGAGGGTCTCGGTCTGCCCGGTGAATTTCCCGGCCAGGTGGGCTAGAAGAGAGTCCCTGCTGTCAGCGGCCATAAGGATGGTCCCTTCTCACGAGTTGGATGGTTCAGTAGGTGATACCCCGAAACAGGCGAAAACGCCCTGTCAAGCGGGAACAAGGCTGGTGGGCATTGACGGGAGATCCTACTTGAACCGACGACATCTCAGATGCGCTCGACCGTGCCATCCCATCTGCGGCCGCCCTACTGGTCGGCCTCGTTGTCTGCCCAGAGAACGAGATCAAGGGGCCCTTGTTGGTCGCGATCAGCCCAGGAGTGGGCTCCTCCGAAGCAGGAATGAACCGGTCCGGTCAGACTCTGCGCGTTGCTGCCTTTGGGGAAGGACGCAGCTAGCAAACAAACTCTCGCCGGTGTCAGCGTGAGGTTGACCCGTTGAGTGGACGCTCGTCTCAAGGCGGGGAAGACTCCCGTCCCAGGACTCGCCGGTGGATATACCGACAACTCGGCATGACACCTTGCTGGTTTCTTAGGTTGTTGGGGTCTCCAGCTTCACGCTGTGGAAGCGCAGAAAGTCCGTATCGTAGGACACGACTGCGCATCGGTGTTCGATGGCGAGGGCAGCCAGGTGGGCGTCGTTGACGAGGTTGCCGCCTGTCTCAAGCGGGGCCAGCAGTTGTTGGACGATCCCGAGGTGGCGTGCCGTCGGCTCTACAACTACGGCCGAGGGCTGAGCCAGCCAGTCCTCGACTTGTGCGATCGCCTCGCTTGCGGACAGCGGCTCGTCGAAGATGCGTCCGTTGGTGGACAGCCGCAGGAACGCCAGCAGCACCACCCAACAGAACGCCACCCGGGCGCCGCCGCTGAGCGCCTCGTCAAGCCAGCTCCGGGCCGAGGCATGCCGGAGAGCGTCTCGGTTGACGGCGTACAACAGGACATTGGCATCTACGAGCTTCAAGATCCGGTCTCTAGCTTCCTGGCAACCTCGCCGTCCTCGAGCTCGCCGGCGAGACGTAGCGCCTTGTCGAGATCGACCTTGGCGCGTCCCATCGGCCGGGTCGTTGTTCTGAACTGGTGGAGCCCATCAGCAAAACCCCGGCCCTCGCGGACCAGGTCGTTCAATGCCTGCTTGAAAGAGACCCGACGTTCGGTCATGCGCTGGCGGACGATCTGTTCTGTGTCGGAGTCAAGTGTGACTGTAGTCCGCATTCTGACAGCATAGCATCAAGTGATGCCTTGCTGTCATGGGCTTTCGGGATAACTGAGGGATGACTGACAGACCGCGTAAGACCTCAGTGTCTGGGCTCGGAACTTAGTGTCGGTGCGGGTTCGGGGGAGCTGGCGTTTCGAGGGTGTTCAAAGCCAACACGGCTGGGATGCGTCTACGAGAGGCCCGTCCCGGGACCACCAGAAGCAACTTGCAAGGCGCTCGCCCGGGACCTGGTACGCGAGATCCTGCTCAGAGTGGCCGTCACCATCCGCAACGGGCTACCTTCCCGCGTCACTTACGCGTCGACACGTCTCTATAGTCGCCGTATGAAGCATGTTTTCCTTCGCGTAGCAGTTGTCGCCGTGTTTGCAGTCTCCGCGTGTGGCGGCGACACGGAGCCTCAACCGTCTACGGTGCCACCGTCCCAGCCGGAGGTGATCGAACCAGCGACCACCACGGCCGCCACCGTGTCCAACACCACCGCAGCACCACCGGCGAGCACCACCACCACGACGGTCGGGGAACCGTCGCTGGTGCGCGCTGAAGCAGAACTCGCCGTCGCGGCCCGCTTAGCGGAGGACGCTCCCGAAAGCATCAGCGACGAACAGATCACGTGTGTGGCCTCCGCGACAGTCGACACCCTCGACGAGGAGCGCCTCTCAGAAGTCGTCGCTGCGCTCGCCGGGCCGTCCTACGGTGTGCTGCCCGCCGGTGTCGTTTCGGACTCCGAACGTGATCGGATCGTCGACGCTGCCGTCGGGTGCCTGCCATGGACACAGACCATCCTTGACTCGCTGCAAGACCTCCCCGATGTGCCACCGGCGATACTCGAATGCGCCCAGGCAGCGGCCCCCAGCGCAGAGACCGACCGGGTCGCCGCAGACGTCGCCTTGTTCGGCGGGGATCTCGGGGTTGTCCTCAATCTGGTGCTGCCTCCGGATTGTCTGCCTCAGACCGGCGCTTCCCAAGCCGAGACAGCGGCTGGCAGGCTCACAGCAGCACAACTGATCTCGGTTGGGGTCTCACCAGAGAGCGCCGCGTGTGTAGCGGAACAAGTCGACGCCCTCAGCGAGACCGCACCCGACGAAAACGGCACCGACGAGAACAACGCTGACGCCGCTATGGCCGCGGAACAGACAATCGTGGCCGCGATGCTCGGATGCCTCACACCAGAAGAGATGGCCCTGCTGAGCGGCCCCGAAAGCCCAGAAGGCTGAACCACCCCGCATCAGCCACCCGGCGGCGTCGGAGGAGACAACATCGCCGTGAGCGTGCTGTTCCGCATCGACGGGACAGGTCCCGGCCGTGGACCACTGTGGGCGTTGACGGGCTCGAACCGCCAGATACCCCTATAACCCGAGGTCAGAGGGCCTTTAACTTTCGTTGAATGTTACTTCAAGTGTTATAGCGACTTCGAATGAAACCGCCGAGTCTGGGGTCCAGCCCTCCTGCTCGGCGCTGTCGGCCGGACTACTGACACCACCCGATCCATGGATCTCCGGCGGGGAGCCTAACGCCCGAACGTCTCCTACACGCACGCGGAGGCCTCCAGTTATTGGTCAAGGTGAGGCCACAGACAAACGTAGTCCCGCCCACACCGTTAACCGGATCGTCCGCCAATCCAACCCAAAGCCGACGAACTCTCGGATGCGCTCGACCTTGCGATCCCATCTACGGCCATTCAACTAGTCGGGCTCGACGCTCCACCCAGAGAACGGAGTCAATTGACCCTTCTTGGTCGCTACCAGCCTCCACGAGTCGGATCCCCGAAGCACGAGCGGACCGGTCCTAGAACTCGCTGCCCCACGGCGCGGAGCTTATGAGTCCGTCTAAAACCCCAGGTAGATAGTCATAACAACACTATCCGCCCCACACTCTGTCCCACATCGACCAAGGCACGGTTGACGGCGGCCTCTCGGTCGTCACTTGGGTGCAACCATGTGCAGAATCGTCTCCGTGCGCATCCGCCGAGTTATGGATGAGGAAGGCTCAGCCGTTCTAATCGGGAGGTAGCGCTTGTTCTCAGGCAGAGTCCGTTCCGTGCTCCGCTCGGTGCTGAACCCATAGTGCTGCAAGGCCCGTTCTACGAGCGAGTCGTTACGTATGAAGTTTCCGCGGAGCGTCGAATTCCCAACCACCAGTATCAGTCGCGCCTCCGGTCTCAGAACACGCTTCATCTGCCTGGCAAAGAGGAGCATATCGTGCGCGTAGCGAGTCAGTATTCCCATCGGTAGCCGGGCGGCGTCAACCGCATCGCGCTCTATCCGAGCTACGAGTGCACCGGCCTCAGCCTCAGCTGGACAGTCGAGGGCTCGCTCAGCCCCGATACTTGATGAGCGGATAGCCCGGAGCTCAGGAATCGAATATCCAAGCCAGATCAGCGCAAACTTGTGTCCCCGTATGTAATCAATCGCATTCAAGTATGGTGGTGATGTGACGACCATATCTATGCTTGCCGACGCTACACGGTCAAGAACGCGACAATCGCCAAGGTGGGCCTCCGTGGAACCGGTCAAGCGGCGACCCTCAAGAAGCCTGGCGAGGTCGGCAATAGCCAGCGAGAATCCGGCGATCACGTCGTAGTCGGATGTGGTCGACACTCGATGGGGTCGACTGTGAGAGGTATCAGCTGCGAGAGACGCTTTGGGTGCTTTCGTTATTACAGTCCTACTTAGAGATATCTGGGCTAGTGCGCGAAGCGGGCCTGCGGGAAGGTCGTTAATCACCCTTGAAAGCCTCGCGAGCTGTATCCGTTGCCCGTCGGCAAACCAGTATTTGGCAAAGCGCGTTGTCTCAGCATCGCTCCATGGGAGTTCGACGTCTCCATCCGACGCCGCAGCGTTAACCACCTGTTCACGCAGTTGCTCACATTGCGAGGTGTCAAGGGGGCTGGTGGCCACCCTCGTCATCAGAATCGCCAGTGGGTCAAGGTCAACCCCAATCGCGTGGTGTCCCCGCTGGGCGGCGACAGAGAGCACCGTCCCGGAGCCGCACATTGGATCAAGAATCCTCTGCGTTCTTCCGCGTTCGGACCCCGGGATGCAGTCAAGAGCAATCTCCGGCGCCATGCGCGCCGGGAAGGGATGGATAGTCCGCACAGCCATAGGTACCTGACAGTAGCGGGCCTCCCTTGGCTACCCGTTGTTCTCTGACGCGAGAGGTGATCCGCCGGCAAGGTTGCCTGCAAGAACAATCGCCCTAGGCGAGAGTCTGCGCTCCCCACAACCTCCGCGGCCGCCAGACGGTCGCAAGGGCCGCAGGCAGACCCTAGGCCTGAATCCACCAATTAGCTTGCCTCGGAGTTGGTTCGGGAGCGGTGTCGGGGTGGTCGAGGGGTTCTGGGTGGGTTGATTCGGAAGGCCTCGATGGATGATGGGGGGTCTGGTCTGGGAGTTATCTTGGGTTTTGGTAGATTGACGTATTGTTACAATGCGGGGCGTTGGGATAGATCTGGTTGATTCAATAGTGGGATAGATCTGGTTGATTCAATAGTAGGGGGCAGTTCGGGTTAGCAGAGTTGGGGAAGAGCCCGGAGGTTACCGAGGGTGGTTCGGTAGGTTCCGACCATCGGACGGTACGCGTAGGATGTGGAGGCCGCTGCGGTTCACGATCCGTCCGGGCAAACCGAAGAGGCGAGTGCGGATGGTGGATCCGTAGACGAGTTTCGGGGGGTTGAGTCCGTCCGGCGAGTGCTATCCAGCGGTAGAGGTTGTGGCTGGGCGTCGCACGCTAGCCAGGCAGCGTTAGCGGCGAACATCCCGGACGGGAGGTGGGCGAGACCCGCCGAGCCTTTGAGGTCACGGACGGCAAAGTCGCAAATGGCGTGGGATCGGTGGTATCGGTCGGCTTCGACTACCGACGGGCCCGCCGATGGTTTCGTCTCTGCTCCACACATCCGACGTTGGGCCGCAGCACCGAATCTCCATTACATACGATATCTACCGATTCTCCATTGCTGTATGTTACTAAACACTAATTTCTCTGAAGAGGAACACAGTAGTTCGACTTAGAACCGTTGGTTCTGGCAGCCCCAACACTCGCGAACGAACAAGATCTACGACCGGGCGCACTCGTCTATTATTCCGAGGATGGAAACACCTACCGCGTCAACCGACCACTCTAGAAGTCGCCTCACACCGCTCGCCTTGGACGCAGGTGAGGTGGTTGATGACATCCCCGTCCGAATGAGCTACGAGATCATCCGGCTCTTTTCTGAGGGGCTCTACCAGAGCCCGCACAAAGCGGTGGAAGAGTTGGTAACAAACGGCTACGACGCTGGTGCCGAGCGTGTCTGGATCTTCACACCCAGAGAAGAGTACCCCGAGGACTCCCTATGGGTGGTCGATGACGGTTCAGGCATGGACAGCCACGGTTTTGAGAACCTGTGGCACGTCGCAGACCCGCGTAAGTCCAAGGATCCGGAAACAGGCATTGAAGGTCGAGTCGCTATTGGACAGTTCGGGATCGGAAAACTTGCGGCCTACGTACTAGCCGAGCGACTGACACACATCTCAAAACACGACTCTCGCTACCTCGCCACGTCCATGGATTTCACTCGTGTGAGGGAACACCACCAGTGGGAAGAATCGAGAGAAATCAAGGTCCAACTGCGAAAGCTCTCCGAGGACGAGGCGATGGAGCTACTCCACGAGATCGCTGACCGCGATGACGATCAAGTCTGGTCCAATCTCTTTGGCAATAACGCCAAGCCAACTTGGACCGCTGCGGCCTTGAGCGAGTTCAAGCCTCTAATGGACGACTTTCAGGTAGGCACCCTGCGTTGGGTGCTCCGAACCGGTCTACCCATCCTGACCGACTTCCACATCATCCTGAATGGCTCGATCCTCGTGAGCCCTAAGGTCGACCTTGAACCACTCGAGTGCTTCACGTTTGGCGGTGAGGACCCCGAAGTGGAGAAACTCAAGAAGGAGAAATACTCCATCGAAGCAACAGCAGACAGTGTATCGATCGACGGGATTAAAGGCGTTATCAAAGGATACGCAGCTGTATACCCGAGCCCGCTCGAAGGAGGCAAGTCCGACCGGTACTCACGCAGCTACGGCATCTTCGTCAAGATTCGCCAGCGCATCGTCAACCTCGAAGACGAGACCTTCGGGCTTCCTGTACAAAACCACGCCGCCTGGCACCGAACCGTTATCAGAGTAGAAGCAGATGGACTTACCGAGTTCCTCCAGTCCTCCCGTGAGGGTGTAAGGGAAACGCGAGAAACCCGCACTCTGCAGCAGTATCTCCAAGAGAAGTTCCTGAGGTGTAGACGGACCTACAATGCGTACCTAGACAAACAGTTGGTTGGCGATGAGATTCACCGACTAGTCGCTGAAGCTCCATCACGATTCGTAACTAACCCGCTCATCGACGCAGTGCGCAGGGGCATAACCGACCCCTCCTCACAGATGTATTACCTGCGACGTCCTGCCGAGGGAGAAGCCACCGACCTAGATGCTTGGGTCGCTGAGTTTGAGACCGCCGCGGCGAACGAACCCATCAGTGACATTGTCCTAGCAGAAGCAGGCCGAAACGCCCCGGTTGCATCCTACGAACCGACAACGAGAGTCCTCCATACAAACCGAGAGCATCCTTACGTCGCCCATGTGATTCAACATAGTCGAGGCCCGACCCTATGGAAACTATTCGCTGCATCAGAGCTTCTCTTGGAAGCGCTCGCCCAAGCCATCGGCCTCCCCCATCAAGAGACAGAACAGTTGCTCCGTTTCAGGGATCGGATTCTGAGAATCCTCTTGAAAGACCAACCGGCCGTGATTGGCGACATACTAGGTCTCCTCGCGGTGGCTGGCACCGATGAGACTGCTATGGAACGGGCAACCGGAGCCGCCTTCGAAGCACTCGGGTTCGACTATCAGAAGCGAGGTGGGAGTCGCGGCGGAACCGACGGTGTGCTCGAAGCCAACCTTGGCGTATCGCCGGGGTCCCGTGTACGAACAAGCTTCAAGCTTGTATTCGACGCTAAGACGTGCGGCGGAGCGGTTCCAAACGAAAGGGTTCGCTTCGACGCTCTTCACCGATTCCAGCGTACTGAGAAAGCAGACTTTGCTTTCGCCATCGCCGACAAGTTTCAAGGAGAAGATGACGACAAGTCGGCGATTAACGAAGAAGCAAAGGCGGAACAGGCGACTGTTCTCACGACGAGCGACTTGCAACGCTTGCTTCTTTTGCACGCGTCCTTTGGCATTCCGTTACCAACGATGCGAGAACTCTTTGCGGGGCCCTACAGGGGCACGGATCAACGCGGCTCCGACCAACAGGGGCACTTCAGTCGACAAGACGTGCTCTCCTGGCTCCAGTGGCTCGAGTCTGAGCTCGGAAGCGCTGAGGCGCGAGTACCGGTCCGCCAACTTCTCGAAAGGCTCGAGGCTCAGAAAGAGGATCCCTACGATGCTCCAACGATCTCCCGAGTCCGTCTCCCGGAGTCGGAGTTCATAAGCTTCCAACCGAGCCGACTTCTAGCGGTCCTGAAGGGCATCCAAGCTGTCATCGGAGATAGGTACCTTATGGTAGACGACGACAGGGTGTATCTCCACCAGTCCGTCGACGAGATTCTCGGTAGATACGACCAGGCGGTTGAGTCCGAGTTGAGAAACAACTCGTAGAGACCGTCTGAACATGACCAGCTCGTCTCAACTCACTCAGTAACGTGCGGCGGCCAGTCCATCCACTGGCGGGAGCCGAGGCTCTGTGGAGAACGTCGGTGCCAATCGCCCAAAGCTGCTGGTACCGGGCCTAGCCGGTCTCGTGTGCGTGTAGGGATCACGAACTAGCCCCGATCCTCGCCGCAACGCTCCTCGGGCAAGATCACGCTTCTGAGTTCGGCTAGGTTGCTGAAGGGTACGCTGCTGTTCGGCTTGAAGGCGGCTGGGTTGGTCGTTCTGGTCACCAGTAGACCGCGGACGTGCCAATCCTTGTCGGGTTGTGTGATGTTCAGGGAGCTCGTGAGGGATGGGATGTTTCGTTGGATGTCTTCGACTTTGTGTAGCAATGTGTCGACGTATCCGCCGGGTTGGTGGAAGTCTTCTATCAGTTGTCTGATCCGATGAGCTGAGAATGGGATGTAGGGGTCCTTTGCTTCGATTACCCAGATGTGTGATTGGGCTGGGTTGATGCACAACAGGTCAATCTCGCCGGAGAGGGAGTCGATTCCTAGGTGTTTGGCTTTCCTAGGTCGTATTTTCTTGCGGACTATGAGACCTGGGATTGAGAGGGCGTTGTAGCAGTCGTTCTCGAACTGGTCGTTCCTCTCCTGTCGGTATCTATTGAGTGCCTGGTTGACATTCTCGGGGAGTGTCCTGGGTGGCCACGGCAGGCGACCATCGTCGAGATACGTGGATAGCACAGCCAGTGTCATCGACGAAGTGCAGGGAAGTATGTAGAGTGTTTCGCCGTGCTTTATGAATGGTCGAGTGTCGACACGTGCGGCCCTGCGTTCTGTCTCCCAATACTCCTGGGGTTCTGCTCGGAGTGATGGCGATCAGCGAAATTCCCCAGAGTTGGTCAGCGAATTTCCCCACCCTGG